>JAKSDM010000658.1 GCA_022360135.1 Pseudanabaenales cyanobacterium
CTGACCGGCTTCCAAGAAGCTGAGGGCGAAGACGCCGCTGGCTTTGAGCATGGCGTGGGAGGTGGAGTCATTTTTGACGCAGTTGACCACCAGGGGGGGGGTGAAAGAAGCCTGCATCACCCAGCTGGCGGTAAAGCCATTGACCGTTTCACCCTCTTTGACGCCGCAGATGTAGAGTCCGTGGGGAATCTTGCGCAGGAGAGTTTTTTTAGCCTGTTCGTCTAGCAAGAGGACACCTGCCAAATTTGCACTACAGCGTCAGTTTATTACAGATTTGTAGTCAGCAGGTAGACGTTAGGCATTAGGCATTAGGCAGGGGATCAAAAAGCACTCTGTACTGGAAAGCCGATCCCCCCCGTCTACCCCTACTCCCTAATGCCTATCCTCCTTAATTCCTAGCGACTCCAATGTCCCGAGCTGCTTGCTTGACAGCGGCAGCGACAGCTGGGGCGACTCGCTCGTCAAACACGGAGGGAATAATGTGCTCGGCATTGAGTTCACTCTTCCGAACCAGGGAGGCGATCGCATGGGCGGCCTCCAGGTACATAGTAGCCGTAATCGCTTCTGCTCGGCAGTCTAGCGTTCCCCGCAGCAAGCCAGGAAAAGCCAGCACATTGTTGATTTGGTTTGGGTAGTCGCTGCGGCCTGTCGCCATCACCGCGACATCATCACTCACCAATTCAGGTTGAATTTCGGGCACAGGATTAGCCATTGCAAACACAATGGGATCTTTCGCCATGGATCGAACCATCTCTGGGGTAACGACGCCAGGGACACTTACTCCCAAAAATACATCCGCCCCCTTCATAGCGTCAGCCAGACTACCCGATTGTGGGGAGATAAATTCCTGCTTAAAGTCATTCAGATCATCCCGATCGCTAGAAATAATCCCGAGTGAGTCACACATCAAGATGTTTGCGGCGTCAGCCTTTTTCAACAACCGTGCGATCGCAACGCCAGCGGCGCCCGCCCCGTTAATCACAATTCGCACCTGTTCCAATGATTTATTGACCAGTTTTAAGGCATTAACCAGCGCCGCCAGGGTAACAATCGCCGTACCGTGTTGGTCATCGTGGAACACGGGAATATCTAATTCACGCTGCAGCCGCGCCTCAATTTCAAAGCATCGGGGGGCGCTGATATCTTCTAAATTGACGCCGCCAAATACCGGAGCAATGTGCTTAACCGTCTGCACAATCTCCTCTACATCTTGAGTATTTAAACAGATGGGAAACGCATCTAAGTCTGCAAAGGTCTTAAACAGCATGGCTTTCCCTTCCATCACCGGCAAGGCCCCAGCGGGACCTAAATTACCCAGGCCCAAAACAGCGCTGCCATCGGTTACGATGGCGACGGTGTTGCGCTTGATGGTGAGTTCGAATACCCGCTCAGGATCTTCAGCAATGGCCTTACAGATGCGACCTACGCCAGGTGTATAGGCCATGGCTAGATCATCCTGATGCCTTAAGGGGATTTTACCTTCAACATGAATTTTGCCCCCTTGGTGTAACTGAAAGGTGCGATCATACACCTTGATTATCCGGGCGTCCGGCAAGGCCCGAACGGCTTGTACAATCTCTTCAACATGGCCTGTACTGGCAGCGTCGATACTAATATCGCGCAACACAAATTTATGAGTGCGCTCAACTATATCAATATGGCTACAATTACCCCCGACGCTTGCGATCGCTTGGGTAATCGCGGCTAACATACCAGACTGGTTAGGAACTTGAAGACGAATGGTTAAACTAAAACTAGGGTTTGGCGTCAAATTGACCATTGGGTGATTTTTGGGGAGATTATAGAGTGGACTAAGCGTTCATGGACATCGCCAGAAAGTTAAGCAATCGGTTTGATAGCACCCCTTTAGAATCTGAGAAAGCGTCAATGTTACCCTCTACCCTGCTGCGTACAGAGTGTAAAGTGGAGCGAAAAGGAATCTCTTGATGAATCAGTTTTCGGATGTAGATCTACAGCTCTAGGTGTATAAGCCTATTGGCGCGGCCTCCGTGTGGAGCTTTGATAACATATCGCTATGTTTCACTTAGAATGGCAAAAGTAACGCTTCATGTATCTATTGTATCTTTCTTAGCTTAAGGAAATTTTAAGCTATTACGGTAATCTGTAATACCGAAAATTTTCTGTTTTTTAGAAATCCCTATGTTTGATTTCTGGTTGCGATCGCACTTAATTCTTATGCCCAGCCTGTATACAGAAATTGAAATTGAGGCCCCCAAAGAACACGTTTGGGAAGTTTTATTCCGTAAAGAAGACTGGCGACAATGGAATACTTTCTTGTTTGACTGTGACCCCACTAAGCCTTTTCAGCGGGGGCGCGAAGTTTCCTTGAGTCTGAGGCGACTCGAAGGCGAAGAAGAAACCGAATTTCAGCCCACCATTACGCTGATCCGGCCCAGTGTATGCCTCAGGTGGGTGTCAAAAGTACCCGGTCTTCAGAATGAATACACCTTCGAACTGCAAGAAATTGGCCCTGGGCGGACCAAATATATCCATCGCGACAATTTCTCCGGCCTTTTATCGGGTGTATTTCTCCCCTTTATCCGTCAGGATGAAAAGCAAGGCTTGAAACGCATGGCCCGCCAGCTCAAACGTTACATAGAACGCGGTATGATTTATGACCGCCGATAAGTAGGTCAGTGAGATTAATTACACCATGTAACACTTTGGAGACACCCTAATTGGGTTTAACTGTTTCCCCAGAACAAACCCTTAGAAGATATCTCGGGCCTCTGCAAAATTCAGAAATCTCTGGAACAGTTTCCACCCTGACATAAAACTTGGCGGAAGCGCCTTTAGGATGAGAAATAGGCGACCTATGTCGTCTAGGCGGCCAAAATGGGAATCGGGCGCTGTCTAAC
>JAKSDM010001693.1 GCA_022360135.1 Pseudanabaenales cyanobacterium
CTATAAAAGCGCAGTCTAAACAACTTTCAAAAGCGGAACTTCAAAGTAGCCTGGAGACGCTAAATCCTCAGCGAGTTCCGTTACCACCTGCAAGCGATACATGCCAGGTTTTTGCAGCATTGCTTCAGGCAGGCGGCTAGTGTAAGCGAGTTCGCCTTCAACCAGGGTATTCCTTGGCGCTTTACCTAAGAATAGGGTTTCACCCGTCATTCGATTACACATATAGAACTCTGAATGGTAAGGAGCTTGCTCCTTAGCAACACCGTCAGCCCCTGGTCCAGAAAGCTTGAATGAAACTTCCAAAGCAAAGGGATACCCCCTTCGAATGGATTTCATTAATAATGGTTTAGTCCTTTCAAGCATAATTGGCATGCCACTCTGAGGGGGTTGCGCTGCTTTGAGTTGAATGATCTCCACGACGGTTGGCGTGGCTTTTTCTCCTCCGGACCCAGCCATAGTCTCTGCTTCAGACTCCGGTAGCGGCTCCGCCGCATGCATGGGCTGAATGATTTCTTCAGGCTCTACCTCCGGTTCGGATACAGGCTCTAGCGGTTTTTCCGCCGCCAATTCAGGCTGAGTAAGCGCTTCAGATTCTAGTTGAGCTTCAGCGGCCAGCATTGACTGAGGTACTGTTTCAACCGCTGATTGACTCTCGGTTGCAGACTCCAATTGACCCTCCGCTACTTCAGGCTGTGCAAGTGCTTCGGATTCTAGTTGAGCCTCAGCGGCCAGCATTGACTGAGGTGCTGTTTCAACCGTTGACTGACTTTCAGTTGCAAACTCCAATTGACCTTCAGCTGCTGATTCTGGTTGCCTCGCTGATTCTGGTTCCGGCTTAGCCTCTACATCAGGTGTAGACGAGGCTACAGTTTCCGGTTCCTGGCGGCTTTCTGCTTCAAATTCTGACTGCATAGTGGTTTTATCCTCCGACTGAACTAATTGATTCAGCTGGCTCGTGATCCAATAGTGAAGTCGTGCACTCTCAATACCTGACCAATAGGCCCCCGAACCGGCTTCGAGATGAGAAACCGTTGTCCGTCGCTCAGTTTGTCCCTTAACTCGCCTTTGCTGCAGCTCAACCGTAAACGTGGCGAATGGCTGCCATTCCCCCACATCATCTGAGAGAGCATGAGTCTGTTGGCTCTCCATCACTACTGCCTCCACACTCTGCCGTGATGCGTCGTGATCTTCGCTCAGAGCCAGATCATCAGATTCATTACCTACATTTATTAGGTCGGCGCTTGCTTGCAATGTCGCCATCTCTATTGTCTCCCCGATACTCATCAAGACTGTGAGCAACAAAATCACCGCCTAATGGTGGTTACCGAGTACTCACCTGATTATCTAGCCCTACAGGAGTCATACCAATTCCATATGAGGTTGCACAGAATAAGCTGAGCCAAAGCCCCGCTGGATAAAATTCCATTCTGTGCAGGCTCAAAAAGAATTGGTATCAGGGGTCAACTATCGACAAGATTCTGGTTCTATCTTAGAGACGATTTCTCGCTTTAAGTTGGCGCCCGATTGCAATAATAGGCCGTTAAAATTCGTCTCTTACCCCACATGAAGGCATGTAGGGTAAGTGCTAAGAGGTCGATTGTGCTAGATAAAACCTAATGTCAGGTCAATCTACCCAGACTAGATACCAGATAAGATAGGTTCAGGAACTCCCTAATTTGGGATGGGCTCTCCGGGTGCGCCCTTGATTTTGGGTTTTGCTTGTTCCCGAATATGCAGAGTTGCACCTTCGAGGAAGCCAGACATTCTTGTCGATTGGTTATATTCATTCTCGACTTCAACCGCTGCCGCAACCTTATAGACTCGATTCACCCTTAAACCCTTGGCGGGCATTGGAGGCGTCACCAACTGCACCTCAAATGTATTAGCCACTTGCACTACAGGTGTAATATCAACTTCATTGGCAGTAAAACCAATCCCCTCCAGGAAGAATCTGGCGATGATTCGGTTAGGAATAATTGCATAGTGCAATGGTCCGGTAAACCTGATTCTGACTGCCAAACGAAATTCTTCGTCTTCTCGAACAACATTAGAGGGTTCCTGAATCCCCAGCGGCTCAAAAACCCCTAGCGCCGCATTCGCTTCGAAGACCCTTAAATCATAGAGTTCAGCGGCGTACATATCCTCAAATACAGATTCGAGTCCAGTCGTTGCAGCATAACCAGCAGGCATAGCATTCTCCTTGTTTACTTCGAAATTGAGTGTTGTTTATGGCTTTAAGCCAACCTGAACAAATGACCTTTTGGGGCTTTTTAGCCTTGACTCTTCTGCTCTTGGCTCATCCATACTGCAATCATCGCAAGGCTTTTTGAGACTGAGAATAACCCTAAATGACTATTTCAGTCTGCTAAGCCAAAGTGGTTAAACACCAAAATTTCTAGCCTTCGAATTTTGGATTATAGATTCTGGATTGTAGATTTTGGGCTCCTTGCTGCTAGACGATTTTGGCATGATCATCCGCCGCCAAGCTAAAGCAAACAGCATTCTTAAGTCATCTTTTTCTACCCATGAGTCAGGAAAAGTGATATTTTAACTGACTGCTTGATACATTCTGATATAGCAATTCTATTTGAGTTGTGAGCAGTTATCTTGGAGATAGCCAACTCTCCGAGCAGGACAAAGTTCCATCTTCATAAGCCATTAGCCATCAGCTATTTGTAAGACGAGTACGTTCACGAATCATTTGAGAGTGTGATATCCCTTGAATGCTAATTGTTAGTCGTTTCTTTCGCTATTTAGTCTTGAGATACTCATTTGAGGAGTACTCCTCAGGAGATTACTCTATTTATCACTTTCTTGATGTCTGACCTTGAGATCCTCCGAGAGTGGATTGCTCCTGATTGACTGATAAAACAGCTATAAATATGGCCTTAGAAGGATTCAGATGTAGCTAAATTTCGGGGAAAAGTATAACTAAATACTTGCTCTTCACCGTCCACCCACCCTGAATTGAAATATTTTTTGAGCAGGCAAAGTCACAGGCTAAACAGATCAAAGCCAATTGAAATGGAATACTGACAAGGATTTTAGGCAGCTTAAAGCTATTAGCCTGAGATCAATCTCAGAGCAATTGTAAAGATTGAGGGAGAGATTTATCAGCCAATCAGCTTGATCACTATAATTTATTTCAAATTCAAATAGTTCAAATGAACTCAAAATCTCAAAAGTAAATTTATTTTGCTTAGCAATAAACCACACAATATGTTGCTTAACATAAAAAATAGCAGTGTTAGGTTCTGGACAAGCAATATAGTGGCGGCAAATCAAGCAAATCGAACTTTTTTATACATCCAGTGATTGTGTAGTGACTAACAATAGCAATGAAATGACCAGTCTATTCGCTATTTTTAGTCTTCATTTATACTACTCTCATTTGTCAGAGTGGCGATTAAATTCGATTTAGATATCAGAGATTTTTCCCTCTACATTCTCTCTATTATCTTACCCCTTTCTCAAAGGTCGCCAGCCTAAAGCGAGATCTTGAGGTGAGGTGACAATAATATAGGAAAGGTACTCCTTGAGGGTAATATCAAATTTTGACGCCGTTTCCCATAATGGAGAGCGTATCAGTCAGATTGATCGTCAAAGAAGATTACAGTGGTTTCACTTGAGTAGAGTAGATCCTGAGATGAGGCTTACTAGTTTCATCAAATTCCCTTCAGCATTTTATATTGATCTGAGCCTTTTCTGCGTCTTTATACATCATTCAAGATAAGAATTATGATGTTCATCAGGGTGCCAATTGAAGATATTATTCCGACTGGTGGAGAATTAGAAACTAAGATCCAACAGTCCGAAAAGAAATTTCTCAATTGTCTTGATTCTATCCTCCAAGAAGTCATTGCTGAATTAGTTAATGGTATTTTAATCCTCACTGAAGAAAGGGAGATTGTTTTTGCTAATGAATGTGCATGTCGAATTTTACGTCAAATCAATCAGAACATGGGAGCTGATCCCATTCCTAAGGAGATTTGGTATATTTGCAAATCTTTGATTGAAATTCGTGCGTTATTTCCTGAACAACAATGGCTGATCAACACAAAAGTGTGTCTTAATAGCTCAGTTAGTTTTGATGTCCAAGCGCGACATCTGAAACTGAAAAAGCCTGATAAATATTGTGTCGTTTTAGTACTTAAAGATCAATATCAATTAGTTAAAAATATCGCATTAGAAGAATCAAGAGAATATGGTCTAACCGATCGCGAGAGAGA
>JAKSDM010000233.1 GCA_022360135.1 Pseudanabaenales cyanobacterium
CGATTTCAGCAATTTTAGAGGCTCAACAATTTGGCTTAACCGAACGAGAACATCAGGTTTGGCAGTTGCGCAAAGCAAAATATAACTATGAGGCAATTGCCTCTGAACTCTTCATCTCGATCAACACTGTCAAAAAACACATTAAAAGTATTTACGCCAAACGCAGCCAAATACTCAACCATGAACAATGCGGCTAGTTAAATTATTTATTTAGGGATTATTTAAGGACGCAGTATGACTACGCCCTTAAATAGTGGGAAGGGTTTTTCTTGGCAAACTCCTGGAAGCCGATTGACAAACGCGGGGTTGAATCTTCGCCAGCGTCTTTAAAGAGAAAAGAAACTGATCTTATGCTTGAACTTGTCGAAACGTCCTATCTCCCTGAAGCCCGAGTTATGCCCATCCTCCTAACACTCTTTCTCAACCAGCGCAGGTTTTTGAGCCATACCTGCGCTGGCTTGCCATAGAAGGTAAAGATATCGCCGTAGGCGAGGTTGGCATTTTGATGATGGCGCCAATGGCGTTCAGGGGTTGTGATGCAAAAGCATTTGCAAATCTGTTGAATGATGCTAGGGGTTTTGTAGCTTGATGAGAATTGATGCCGCCATATGACATGGAGTTCAGCTAACCCCAAACCCAAGGTGACGCCAACATTAGAAATGCCCCACAACCAGGGAATGAACAGGAAATAGGGAAAGGCGCCCAGGAAGCCATCTATCAGTGCAATCGGCTTCTGATGTCGAATAGCGTACCGAACGAAGCTGCGCTGGGGACTATGGTGAACAATAGAATGAAACTTGCCAAACACGTGCTCGGGCACATGATAGGCAAATGTCGCAACAAAATCTCCCAATAGCAGCAGAAGTAAGGCTACTGCGATCGCTTTGATAACTTCCACGGTTAATTCCTCACAACCTGGAAGCAAGGTAACAACTGAAATTTAAGGTTTGCTTAATATTTGATTTAGACCTTTTTGTCTTTACCTTAAATAAAGATGGCACTCTCAAAGGATACTATCAGTAATGAAAAAACATTTCCTCAACTTGTCTCCATTTCGTAATCCTCCCATGACATTCACACCTCCACTCCGGCGTTTCCCAGGCAATTTAGTCCGATTTATTTAGGCTATGAAGAGGAAAGAGGTTTAAGTTAGGTTTCGAAAATATTTTCAGAAGAATTCCTAACTGCTTGAAACTAATTTTTGAGGCTAACTTAAAACAGGAAAATCTGACTGGGATAAAAATCAGAAGTCAGACGTCTAACTTTGCAATCGTTTGACAACTTTGGTTGTCTCGATAGAGACTAGAACCTTGATCCGATGGGCAAAAGGCGACAATATGCTGCCAAGGGAAGCGTTACTTAAAAATGTGGAGAACCGGGAGAAGTTAACTCGAATCCTGGATCAGGCGGAACAGGCCATCCGAACTTGGCAGGTTATTCTGACTGACTTTCTCTCACCGCCGGAGCTAGTAGAAGTTCAGGCGATATTCAAACAGTTGACAGAGGTGCATCTGTTGGCGTGGGGGGGGTATCCCCAAGCAGAGCGGCAGCGATTGGCGATCGCCCGCGCCGAAATCCCCCTCGACCAAAATCAGCTCTATGTTGCAGCCTTGGACATTGCGGGTAATTTCTTATTCGACTCAGCGACCCATCGGGATTTTCTAGGCGCCATTCTGGGTACGGGTATAGTCCGAGACAAAGTGGGAGATCTGATCGTTTTGGGAGAGCGAGGCGCTCAAGCGATCGTCGTCCCGGAAATGGTTGAGTTCCTAACCAGGAACCTGACTCAGGTGCGCTCGGCCACCGTCAAAGTAACCCAAATTGACCTAACAGATCTCAAGATTCGAGAACCCAAGAAAAAAGAAATCACTACAGTTGAAGCTTCTCTGCGGTTAGATGCAGTCGCCTCAGCTGGATTTGGCGTGTCTCGCAGTAAGATGGCCAATCTGATTACCGCTGGCGATGTGCGGGTTAACTGGAAAGAAATCACCCAAGCCAGTCACTCAGTCAAAACGGAGGATTTGATCGCAATCCGAGGCAAAGGCCGACTTCAGGTGGGAGAAATAGCAATCACGAAGAAGCAGCGGTATCGGGTTCAGCTGACGAGATTTGTTTAGGGCTAGAACTCAAAAAATATAACGATTTTCTTAGGATCTAGGAACTAGGCGTCCGGTTTGATCGGGTTAAGCCAGTAAATATCAGTCTTTGAAAGATTTTTACAGCAAAAAACTGGCTCAAAAATTCAGCCCCATCCGTCTCTATATTTCGGAAGGTGGAGAAATATAACGTTGAGTGTATGTCAGAATGTAAGCGGTTTTGCCAACTCAACGGGAAACATTTGGAGTAGGCGAGAGGAAAGACAGAGGGAATGGAATCTGTAGAGTCGTTATATGAATATGCCTGGCTTATACCGGTGCTACCACTTTTAGGAGCCATGCTGGTCGGTATAGGCCTGATCTCTTACAGCAAAGCGACCAATGAACTTCGCCGTGCTAGCGCAGTATTGATTGTTTCGCTTTTAGGGACAGCTATGGTTCTGTCCTTTGCCTTGTTTTGGAGTCAATATCAAGGGCACGAGTCTTACACCAAAGTCATTGAATGGGCCTCAGCTGGCGATTTCCAGTTGACGATGGGCTACACCATTGATCATCTCACTGCACTGATGCTGGTGATTGTGACCACAGTCGCCTTTCTAGTCATGGTTTACACCGATGGCTATATGGCTCACGATCCTGGCTATGTGCGCTTTTACGCCTATTTAAGCCTATTCAGTTCGTCTATGTTGGGTTTAGTCGTCAGCCCCAACTTACTTGAGATATACATTTTCTGGGAGCTGGTGGGCATGTGCTCCTATCTGCTGATTGGCTTTTGGTACGACCGTAAGGCCGCTGCAGATGCTTGCCAGAAAGCATTTGTGACTAACCGGGTGGGTGACTTTGGTCTGTTATTGGGAATTCTGGCCCTATTTTGGGCGACCGGAAGCTTTGAGTTTGATGTGATGGGTGAGCGTCTGACCGAATTAGTTCACTCAGGTGGTTTTAGCGTTGCGATTGCATCCATAATTGCAGTTTTAGTCTTCTTGGGACCGGTTGCTAAGTCTGCCCAGTTCCCTTTGCATGTTTGGCTGCCTGACGCGATGGAAGGCCCCACACCCATTTCCGCCCTAATCCACGCGGCCACGATGGTGGCCGCTGGGGTGTTCCTGATTGCTCGGATGTTCCCCGTGTTTGCAGGGCTTCCCGTGGCAATGGACGTGATCGCTTGGACCGGGGCGTTCACCGCGTTTATGGGAGCCACGATCGCCATTACCCAAAATGATATTAAAAAGGGGTTGGCCTACTCTACTATGTCCCAGCTGGGTTATATGGTGATGGCCATGGGCGCCGGCGCTTATGGCGCCGGTCTCTTCCACCTGATGACCCACGCCTACTTCAAGGCCATGCTCTTCTTGTGCTCCGGGTCTGTGATCCATGGCATGGAAGCCGTCGTTGGCCACGATCCTGTCCTGGCTCAGGATATGCGGCTGATGGGCGGTTTGCGGAAATATATGCCGATTACCGCTATTACCTTTCTGATTGGCACTTTGGCCATCTGTGGCGTTCCTCCCTTCGCTGGGTTCTGGTCTAAGGACGAAATTTTAGGCTCCGCCTTTGCCGCCAACCCGGCGCTTTGGGTGGTTGGGTGGCTCACAGCCGGCATCACTGCCTTTTACATGTTCCGCATGTACTTTTCCACCTTTGAGGGCGACTTTCGCGGGAAAGATGAGTCAATTCGGCAGTGCTTACAAGCAGAAAACCTCCAGCGCTTAGGCATCGCTTTTGGCCCTGGGGCGATGAATCCCCAAGAGCTAACGATTGAGTCTGAAGCTTTAGAAACAGAAAAACACGAGGCGCTTGATCAAGCTCATCACCCCAGTGAAACTCCCCACGAGTCGCCGCTGTCGATGGTCTTGCCGCTGATGGCGTTAGCCGTTCCTTCCTTGCTGATTGGTTTGGTGGGAACCCCCTTCACCAATTACTTTGAGGAATTCATTCAGGCGCCGGGTGAAGCGGCGGCGGTAGGGTTGCTGGAATCAGCCGAGACTTTCGACTGGACAGAATTCCTGATCATGGCGGGTAGTTCTGTCGGTATTGGCTTGATTGGCATTACCTTGGCCGTACTGATGTATCTGAACAAGCAGATCGATCCGGCGGCGATCGCCAAGAAAATCCAACCGCTCTATCAGTTATCCCTGAATAAGTGGTACATCGATGACATCAACGAGGTGCTCTTTGTTCAAGGCAGCCGTAAGCTAGCTAAACAGGTTCTAGAAATCGACATCCGTATTGTGGATGGTTTGGTCAATCTGGCGGGCTTTGTCACCTTGATCTCAGGGGAAGGGCTGAAATACCTGGAGAATGGTCGGGCTCAATTCTACGCGCTGATAGTCTTTGGCGCAGTTCTTGGCTTGGTCCTTCTTTCTGGCGTAACCTAAAGCCATTAGCGATCAGCTCTTATCGATTACACCGTAGGGTAGAAACGCTGAATTAAGCATGTTGGCGCAGCCTAAATCCCAGGGTTCTTGAGGAGCCTTGGGATTTATATTTGGCTTATTTCAGCGCTAATCAACCGTAGGATGATCGCCTAAGGCAAAATATCAGCGATCGCTACAGATTTATCCGAAGCGCTCAGCGGCGTGATCTGCTGACCTGGCCTATAGATATCTGAAACCCCGTAGCTAAATCCATAGTCAGCCTTCGTATCGGGCCTAGGCCGACTATAAACCTCTAGCTGTTGATCGACAAGATTCACAATCCAATATTCCGCCATCCCTGCTTTGGCGTAGAGGCTGCCCTTAACCGTGCGATCGTAGCTTAGAGAAGAATCGGCCACCTCCACAATCAGCTCAGCAGCAGTGGGATGGGCGTCAGTAAAATCGCGAATGTCTCCCTTGATCACAGCAACATCGGGTTCTGGCTCTGAAATATCGCTAATTACAAACGGCTTTTGCTGACGGATATAGTAACCAGGCCCAAAAACCACCTTCAAAGCCATATCAACGAGGTCAACAGTCACTGCATGGGGGCTCTTGATTGCAGCCATATCAATGACCTGTCCTTCAATTAATTCCACCCGCCGCCTATCGAATAGGCCGATTGAGGCCATGCAATTATATTCTTGACGAGTCCAAATATGAACTTGAGGTTGGGCAATCATTGATATTTTGGCTTTAACCTAAACGCCTATAAACAAAAATATTTCAGACTCTTAAGAAATACGATCAACTTATGGGGATCGCAGGTTTTCTTTTTAAAGTTATATGAATGGATTCCATCGACTCTC
>JAKSDM010001513.1 GCA_022360135.1 Pseudanabaenales cyanobacterium
AGCGTCGAGGAGTGTGTGCTGTGGGATCTGCGGGAGCTGGTCGGATCGCTATTGAAAATCAAGCGCGCGCGACTCAAGGCAGACGCGAATTTCGCGGATCTCGGTTTCGATTCGATCAGTCTGGCCGAGTTCGCCGAGGCGCTGACGCGGCATTTTGCCATCGAAATTACGCCTGCTTTGTTTTTTGGGCATTCGACGCTGAACAAGCTCTGCCGGTATTTCATGAGCGAACATGATGACGCGGTTCACACATTTTACGCGCGCAGATCGCCAACCGAATCGAAACGCGAGCCCACTGCGGACCCGCTGGATGCGGCCTCGGCGGCAGTCAATGCGGCGTTGCCGAAGGTTCAAACTCTGGGTCGGTGCGATGAAGAACCGATCGCCATCATCGGCATGAGCGGACGATTTCCCCAGGCGCGCGATGTGGAAGCCATGTGGGAGATACTCGCGGCAGGGAGGGACACGATTGAAGAGATTCCGGCAGACCGGTTTGACTGGCGCAAGCATTACGGCGATCCCGCGTCGGACAGACGGAAGACCAATGGTAAATGGGGCGGCTTCATTCCTGGCGTCGCAGAGTTCGATCCTTTGTTTTTTGAACTCTCGCCCCGAGAGGCAGAAGGCATGGATCCGCGTCAGCGGCTCCTGCTTCAGGAGGCCTGGAACGCGCTAGAGGACGCTGGCTGTGGCCCGCGGCAGCTGCAAAATCGCAAGGTGGGTCTGTTTGTCGGCGCGGAGGAGGGCGACTATGTATTTCTGGCCGGAGAAGGGGACATCACCTCCAATCACAACGGTATACTCGCCTCGCGGCTGGCATATTTTCTCGACCTGCGAGGGCCAACCATGGCCATCAACACGGCGTGTTCTTCGGGATTAGTCGCCGCGCATCAGGCCTGTGTGAGTCTTCGTAGTGGAGAGTGCGACATGGCCGTGGTCGCGGGAGTGAACCTGATCCTGACACCAGCATGTCTGGTTGCGATGGGACAGTCGGGCATGCTGTCAAAGGACGGCAAGTGCTTCGTATTCGACAAGCGGGCTAATGGTATGACGCCAGGCGAGGCGGTGGTCGCAATGGTATTGAAACCGCTTGCCAAAGCTGAAGCCGATGGAGATCCGATCCATGCGACGATTCGGGCCAGCAGTGTGAATTATGATGGCAAGACCAACGGCATCACCGCCCCCAGCGGTGTGGCGCAGACCGAACTGTTAACAGAGGTCTATTCAAAGGCCGACTTGCACGCTGGCGATGTGGAGTACATCGTCACCCACGGCACCGGCACGAAGCTCGGCGATCCGGTTGAAATCAACGCGCTTTACGACGCATTCAAAGGCGCTGACGAGGAATGCGGCTATTGCGCCCTGACCTCGACGAAAAGCAATTTCGGCCATACCTTTGCCGCCTCCGGTTTGCTCAGCGCCGTCAGCCTTGTGAAAGCATTTCAAAACGACCTCATTCCCGCCAGCCTGCATTGCGAAACTGAAAATGATTACATCAAGTGGGACAAAAGTCCCTTTTTCGTCAACAAGACTGCCAGACCATGGCCGCGCCAAGAAAACAGAAAACGACTCGGCGGGGTTAGCGCTTTTGGCATGAGCGGAACCAACGCGCACATGGTCTTCGAGGAGTATTGCGAAACGCCCAATTCGAACTGGGAAGCGTCACCCTACCATTTGCTGGTTCTGTCCGCCAAAACGCCGGAAGCGCTGAAAGAAAGAGTCAGCGCCTTGATCAAGGTTTGGCAGACAGAGACAATCGCCAGGGTAGGGCTTGAAAGCGTCAGTTACACGCTACTGGAAGGACGCCATCATTTTCGCCGCCGATTGGCCGTGGTCGCCGCCGATTTTGATGACGCCATCGCTGCCTGGAAGGCATCCATTACTGAGGAACAGAATCCCAATGTCTTTCAAGGATTGGTCCCGCTGGAATTCAAAGGGCGGAAGGCCATCCGCAAGCATGCGGCAGACTTGATGCGCCAATGTCGGGATGGGGTCACGGATGCTGAAGACTATCGCGACGCCTTGCAAGCGTTGGCTGATTATTATTGTCAGGGATACGACCTTGACTGGTCTCTTTTGTTCGGCGCGCGTCCGCCCGGGCGCATCCATCTGCCGACCTATCCGTTCGAGCGGAATCACTACTGGGTGAGCGACGGCGGCAATTCGCGCGGCAATAAGCAACCCGCCAGCCAACTGCATCCCTTGTTGCATTACAATACATCCGATTTTTCGGAGCAGAAGTTCAGCTCTGCTTTCACGGGCCAGGAGCCATTTCTGGTCGACCATGTGGTGCATGGCCAAAAGATACTGCCCGGAGTTGGCATATTGGAAATGGTCCGCGAAGCGATCGAGCAGTCCGCCGATCGCCAGGACCGTCATACCGAATATCAATTGAGAAACGTTGTTTGGCTGCGTCCTATTGTTGTGTCGGATGATGGCCTAGACGTGGAGCTTGGGCTCACAGAACAGGACGGCGGCGTTGAATTTGAGTGCCGAACCCGTTCCGACGAACATGGGGCGACGCCAGTGACTCACGCCACGGGACTGGCGTCCACTTTAGAAACAACGCCGCCCCAGTCGTTGGATATTCCAGCGCTGAAACAGCGCATGCAGCATGGGCGACTCTCGACCGATCAGTGTTACGAGGCCTTTGCAACAGGCGGTTTGAGCTATGGGCCTTTCTACCGAGGACTGCAGGATCTACTGATCGGCGATGAAGAAACGTTGGCGCGCATTTCCCTACCCGAGGCGGCCAGGGGCGTCGATGGTTTTGTCCTGCATCCCAGTTTGATGGACGCGGCATTCCAGTCCATTCTTGGATTGGAGGTCCTTTCCAACGATCCGTCTGCTCCGCGCCTGCCCTTTGCCATAGAGCGACTAACCGTCTTTGCAGTCTGTCCGCCACAGGCATGGGCATGGACGCGTCGATCTGCGAGTAGCGGTACTGACGACCACGTCGTCAAGCTTGATATCGATTTGTGCGATGCGGACGGAAATGTTGCTGTTCGAATTGAGGGCTTTTCCACCAGGGCATTGGAAAGTGGGCTGCCAGTTTCTCGCCGTCACGTGCGGACGTTGACTGGTGAGGAATTTTTTCTAAGAGATCATGGCGGCCTTCTTCCGGGCGTTGTCTCGCTTGAATGGGCCCAGGCGACTGGCGCTTTAGCGGCAGGCGGGCAAGTTGTCGGATTGAAACAGGTAGTCTGGAGCCATCCGATTCGCATGAACGGCGTTCATCGTGATGTTTGCACCTCTTTGGAACTTCAGGGCGACACCTTAATCTATCGGGTGAGCGCTGGCGAAATAGTCCATGCCCAGGGAAAAATCGCGACCGAAGAATTCGCCGAACCGGTTCCCTCGATCGCCCTTGACGAGATTCGGGAACGATGCGACGCCACGATCGAACAAGAAGACTGCGATCGCATGTTGGAGGCGGAACTCGGCCCTAGTTTTCGCAGCCTTGTCGACTTCCGCCACAACGAGAACGAGGCGCTGGCTTCTCTGGAGCTTCCAGCTTGTGCACGGGCCGACTTTGAAAACTACCGCCTCCATCCCAGTCTGATGAACGGCGCCGTGCAAGTCGCCAATCTACTGTCGATGATTCGTCGTCCGGGTGGTCGGCCTCCGGCGCCGTTCAGTCTGGATGCATTGTGGATTCACGGGGATCTTCCCGAGAAGGCATTCGCCTATGTGACTCAGGCCGTAGGCGATGGTGAGAATTCGCGGAGCGACGGGACGACAAAGTATGACATCCTGATCACAGATCAAGATGGCAGGGCGGCGGTTTCGATGCGGGGTTACTGCGCCGTCACAGCGCCTGACGCAAGCGCCGAAGGCATGATTTACGCCGTCCTTGGTTGGAGGCGACAAGCGATTCAAGAGACTGACGCCGCCACTTCTAATAATCGATGCGAGGCAGCGTCCCCAGTGTTTGTGTTAAACGGCGACAACGCCGTTTGGAAAATCGCCCTCCAAGAAAACTGGCCCGACGCACGTTTCGTTATGCTCTCATCGATTAGCGGCGCGGCGGCAGATGCGGCGCAATCGAGTTTCCTGGAAGTCTTCGAACTTGTCCGGGACTTCATGGGACGCAGATCAGAGATAATTCAGCCGGTGGTTTTAGCGGTTCCGGACGGCTCTTTCTCCGCCATTCACGCAGCCCTAGCAGGGCTGTTCAGGACAGTCCGTCTTGAGCATGCCGGAGTGGACGCGAGAATTTTCCGTTTGCCCGCTGCCGCGGAAAGCGGATTGGACGAGGGTTGGATACGCATGTTGGCAACCGAGATCAGTCATCCGTTTGGCGATGTCGAGGCATTCTATGACGCTGAGGGAAATCGGTTCGTGACCTCACTGGACGAGGTTTCGCCTGACGTGTCCGAGCCAGTATATCAAATTTCGCCAGGTGATGTGATTTGGATTACAGGCGGTCTTGGCGGCATAGGGGTTCAATTAGCGCGGCGCCTAGCCATCGATCGCAAGACTCGAGTCGTCTTGAGCGGACGGTCGGCATTAACTGAGGACAAGCGCCGGGTATTGGAGGCGCTTGCACAAGAAGGCGCAACTGTGCGCTACCTGCAATGCGATGTTGCGGATCTTGCCGACGTGAAAAAAACCTTAGCCTCCATCCTGGATATCGAGGCGCGCTTGAACGGCGTTGTGCATTGTGCGGGTGTGCTCAAAGACGCTCATTTGGTCAAGAAGTCAACCGAGGAGGCGATCCGTGTGCTAAAGCCTAAGATCGCTGGAGTCCTGGCCTTGGATGAAGCGACGCGTGACGCGCCTTTAGACTTCATGGTGCTTTTCTCTTCACTCACTGGCGCGTTCGGCAATCCGGGACAGGCCGATTACGCCGCAGCCAACGCGTTTATGGATGTCTTTGCGAACGAACGTAATCTCCGAGTACGTGAAGGAAAACGTTCCGGCCGAACCGTCTCCATCGGCTGGCCGCTCTGGCGTGACGGCGGCATGCAGCTCGACGCGGAGCATGCAGCCCTGCTTAAGCAAAACTCTGGCATGACTCCAATGAGCGCCGACAAGGGTATGACAGCGTTCGATCGTTGTTTGCAAAGCAGCTTTGAACACGTGCTGGTCCTACACGGCGATAGCCCGACAATGCGATCGAAGCTGTTCACGGTGGCCGCTCCGAATACCGCCGCGCAGGCTGTGCAGGCCACTGCTGACACAGGCGACATTGCTTTTGAGCAGACGCTCGACGCATTGGCTGGCATGGTGGCGGATCAGCAAAAGGTTCCATTGGACAGAATCGAACCGAATGCGGAGCTGCCTCAATATGGATTCGATTCACTGGCCTTCACTGAA
>JAKSDM010001704.1 GCA_022360135.1 Pseudanabaenales cyanobacterium
AACTCAGGACAAAAATGTGAGAAATTTCTCATAAATCACACTTGTGGAATCTTTAGGATTGCAGTATGGACTTTGCAGCCGCATTACCGACCTTTATGATTACCCTACGAGAAGGGGTAGAAGCTGCTCTGGTAGTGGGTATTGTTCTCGCCTGTTTACAAAAAGCTGAAAAAACCCAGCTTAACCGCTGGGTTTATCTGGGGATCTTTGGCGGCATTGGCGGCAGCATCCTGATAGGTTTATTGTTGGGTTGGGGACTGCAGCAGACCAATCAGCTCAACCCTCAGGCCGCGCCAGTGATCAAGCCATTATTGGAGAGCCTCCTCTGCGCCATCGCCATCGCCCTGTTGAGCTGGATGCTGATTTGGATGACCCAGCAAGCGCGATCGCTTAAGGGAGAAATTGAAGGATCTGTCAACGCCACTCTGCAACAAAGCGCTAATACAGCAGGGTGGGGCGTCTTTATCCTGATTTGTGTTGCTGTGTTGCGGGAAGGCTTCGAAACGGTGCTGTTTATCCTGGCGAATCTACAGCAAAGCGCATCAGCAAGTATTGGAGCGATCTCAGGTTTAGTAGGAGCTGTTGGGATTGGGATTGCTTTGTTCAAATGGGGCGTGAAGATAGATATTCGTCTGTTCTTTCAGATTATGGGAATAGTCCTGTTGCTGATTGTGGCGGGATTAGTCATCTCTACCTGTAGGAATATCGATGCAGCAGTCTATGCCTTAGGGCAAGCACAGGAGAGGGAGGCGACACTATGCTTTTTCACTCAGTCGTGTATCTTGGGGCCTCTGGTCTGGAATACTAGCAAGTTCCTCCCAGATAGCCATTTCCCTGGGGTAATTCTCAAAGCCCTTTTGGGTTATCGCGACCATCTGTATTTGGTTCAGGTAGTGAGCTACGGATTGTTTTTATCCATTATGGGCAATCTTTATTTCTGTAGCCTCAGGAGCCAGCTGGTGAAGCCTGAAAAAGCCTTGGCTAACAATCAGTCCAGCTGATTATATATAGATAGTGGGTTTATTGGCATCGACTATACCCCATACCCTACACCCTATACTCTGCCTTCACTGGAATGTATTCCACATAAGTACCTGTGCATTGAAAATTTCAATAAGATCAAGTGTCATTCCGAGCTAAGCTCGGAATCTCAATCTCCCACTAAAGTCTGAGATGTCTCGATTCCGCTTCGCTCCACTCGACATGACATTCTGTGGTTACTGGGTATCGACTTTGTAATTAATTTTGCCTATCTACTTAAGTAGGAATCGCTGTAATTTCTACTCTGTACTCTTGGATCCAGCGGTGCTCCAACAGCGCTCTAATAGTTGGCGTTTTTTTTCCATCTGGTAATCTCTGGCCCAGCAGCTTTCTAATAGCCGAATTTGGTAGGGAAGAAAGAACTTAAGCGGATTTAGGACGACTCTGGATTTTGAACTGAACAGCGGTTGATTCAGATATTGCCAGAGTGCAGGCAGAATATGACTTTTTTTGAGTTTCATAAAGGTTATCTCCTGGCTATCTGCTTGGGTTGATAGAGGAAACGCAGAACGTCTAAGACAGTCGTTGGATATAGATAGTTGCCAAAATGGCCGATGGATTTAGGCTAGGAACCTCTGTGGCGTAAGCACATCAAGGTCTTTTCCGGCAGAAATAGCCGCATTGAGATCAGCCTATTTTGATATCTACTTTGATGATAGGGAAGCATTTTGAGGATCTTGTGAGGAACAGTATTGTGTCTGGCGCCTTCACAAGATCCTCAGATTATTCTTTTAGTCTCAAATTATTGTCGAACTCCCTCAGGAGTCAATGATAAATAGACCTGGCGTAGGCATTCTTGATAAGTTCAAATCCGGGAGAGGGGGCACTAGATTTTGAAAGGATCCAGCTCGATTTTGACAATGTGATCTGTGGTGGAAAAATGATGGCCTTCAAGAAAATTCTTGTTGCAATTGATCGTTCCCCCCAAGCAGACGCCATATTTGAGCAAGCCTTGGATATGGCGCAAAACCTAGGGAGCAGCCTGCTGATCTTTCATGGGCTTCACCCGGAATCAGACGTGCGAACCGACTATTTAATCGGAGTTGGAACGCTAGGGGATTTAGGTCTGTATGGTCAAACGCGGCGACGCCAACAAGCGCATCTCCAAAAGCGGATAGCAGATATTCACAATTGGCTGCAGGGCTATTGTCAAGATGCTATTATTCAGGGAATTCCGGCAGATTTAATGTACCGAATAGGTGAACCCGGTCCAGAGATTTGTGAGGCAGCTCGGAATTATCAGGTTGATCTGATCGTCATGGGTCGTCGAGGGCTTCAAGGCTTGTCTGAGATGGTGCTTGGCAGTGTTAGCAACTACGTTGTCCACCATGCCCCTTGTGCAGTTTTGATTGTCCAGGAAAAAGAGTCTATCACGGGTGGCATTGAGTCGAGTCAATCATGATTATGATGAAAACCGTTGTATCCTGGACAATACAAAGCGCCAACCTGCTCCCAGCCTGAACCCCTTACGAGGACTGAGACAAATTATGAATGATTTTGCACAATCTACCCAGAAGCGCCCACTCAAATCCTGAATTCCTTATAGAAGAAATCTGATGTAAAATTTGCACTTTCTGCATCAGATTTGCCTCACTTAAACTCTGAATCTCTTACAAGACCTGAAACAAACACATCATAATGTCAGTGTAACTAATGATCAGCCTGCTCAGAGTCTTGATTTTTCAAAGCTTGATTTCTCAAAGGAATTAGGTAGATACATGAGTAATTTTACACAATCTACCCAGAAGCGCCCATTCAAATTCCAAATTTTTTATTATAGATAAATCTGATGTAAAATTTGTATTATATTCTGTATCAGATTTGCCTTTCTCGAAGCCTGAATTCTTGACAGGGAATAAGACGAATTGTGCAAAATTATGCATAATTTACCCAATAGCGCCCACTCAAAGTTTGAATCTTTTATAGGGACTGATACGCCAAAGATCATAAATAGAGAAGTAAAAATTTTGGGACTCGCTCAAAGCCTGAATTCTTGACAGGGAATAAGACGAATTGCGAATAATTTTGCACGATCTACCCAATAGCGCCTGCTCAAAGCTTGAATCTTTTACAAAGAACTGATATTTTTCCGAATCAGGGCATAAATGTCATCCTTAGAAATCGCTGGAACCAAGGTCTATGGGTTGGCCAAGTGAGTTCGCAAATTGAGCCTTTGGGTGTGTTTGGGATACGGCGAAAATGGCCGCCAAGCTGTCGAGCAAGTCCCTTGGCCTGCTGGGTTCCCCGCCCTCCTTGCAGCTTTAACGGATTAGCCTTAGCCGCGTCTGAGATAGAGTCTAGGCCTGCCCCATTATCAATAATGCGAATTACGTTTTGTCCTTGCTCTTGCTTACAAACGACTTCAAGCTGAGTTACACCGACTGCATGTTTACCTACGTTGCATAAAGACTCCTCTAAAAATCTGCAGAGCCCTCTCTTTTTATCAATTGTTAAGCAATGGTTGTCGATGTCTTCAAATTCGATGAATTTGAACTTAAGCGTCTGAAAGCATGGAAACTCCCGCATCAGGGTATAGTGATAGATTTCGTAAAGACTCTTATGGGTTGGACTTTGCAAGTCTATTTCTAAACTGCTGCTGAGATGAAATCCGCTGCTTTCCTTTAAAGTTTCTTTTTGTACTGATTCATATACCCCCCGTAGCTCTTGATTTAAACATTCCAGGTCTGAATAGACTTGATCGAGCGAGGAGCCTTGCTCTCGAACATTACGTAACAGTTTGGCTAGAATTTGCAATGGTCCGTTATGAATGGTGTCAAAAGTCTGATCAATCACCCGCTGACGTTCTGCGAGCCTTGTTTTCACGTCTTGTTGATAGCGATAGCATAATGCGGCGGTCAGTCCTGCAATATTGAGAATCAGAACCATAAGGGAGGGAACCAACGGCCCCCACCAGCCAATCAATAATAATGTATAGCATGTACCGATTAGCGCCACACAAGTTACACCTGAGAGATTGAATTCATTAGGCATACTACGGTAGATCGATTTCATGGGGTAGTCCTCCTTTTGAAGTCAGTAGATGAATCACCCAA
>JAKSDM010001568.1 GCA_022360135.1 Pseudanabaenales cyanobacterium
ACCAATGCCTTAAATTCATTGATTTTAGATGAAAGGACACGCATCTATATTGGGTCTACTGTCTATACGTTTTGGACCCGGGAAGACACTCCTTTCAATCCGTTTGCCTATCTCAGCCAACCTGACCCTGAAGACGTTGAAAGCCTACTGAAGTCACCCTTCACTGCTCAAAAAGCATCGAGTTTTGATGAGGCGAGGGCCAATCAATTTTATGCCTTAGCGTTAACGGCCAATAATGCCCGGGCCGTTGTGCGGGATTGGCTCGAAACCACAATTCCCAATGTGCGGCAGAATTTACAGCGATGGTTTCAAGCCCAGCGAATTGTTGACCCCTACGGAGCAAGCCCTAAACCTCTGGGTATCTACGCCCTGGCTGCTAGCGTCTATCGGGACGCCGCTAAGGAAATGCAGCCGACCACGCCAACTGCTTTAATGCGGAATGCCTTGCAGGGCGATCGCATCCCAGAAGATTTACTGGTCAAACTGATTCGGCGCAATCGAACAGAACGAAACATCTCCTATGCTCGCGCTGCCCTACTGAAGTTGATCTTTTCAAGTAATCCAAATCGCCAAGAGATGATGGTCAATATGGAACAGTTAAACCCAGCCCCAAATTTACAAGGGCAAGACTTAGAAGCCTATGCTTGTGGACGTCTGCTAGCAACTTTTGAATCCACCCAAAAAGCCGCGTTAGGGTCAGTCAAGGCATCCCTGACTGATCGGTACTATGGAGCGGCTTCAAGTACCCCTGGGGTAGCGTTTCCTCCCTTAATTAAACGCAACATCGCGCATCTTTCCAATCTTCGGAAAAACAATCGGGGCGCCTACAAGGCGCTAGAAGAGCAGCTATTGGAAATCATGACTCTTTTGTCAACATTTCCTAAAAATCTGACCCTCCAGCAACAGGGCTTATTTGGCTTGGGCTATTACCACCAATGCGCCAGCGATCGCGCTGCTGCGAAAGCAAAATTCGAAGCTAAAGCGAATCAATCTAGCGAATAAATCTGTGTAAGAAGCCTCTGCTTTCTGAACTTAAATTTCTTACTCATTGCTCCTCATTGCAAGTATCTAAGTACCTGTGCATTGAAAATTTCACAGAGACCAAGTGTCATTCCGAGAGAAGCGAGGAATCTCAATCTCCCGCTAAAGTCTGAGATGTCTCGATTCCGCTTCGCTCCATTACTCCTAACGGAGTCGCTTCGCGTTGGCGAAGCCTGTCTGCAGGACATACGACATGACATCCTATTGTTACAGCGCATCGACTTTGTAATTAATTTTGCCTACCTACTTATTCAAGGAATTTCACCATGACTGATCATCTCAACCCGAATGTTCGCCATGACTTTGTCTTACTTTTTGACGTGCTTGACGGCAACCCCAACGGCGATCCTGACGGGGGGAATATGCCCCGCACTGATGTCGAAACCTCTCAGGGGTTAGTGACGGACGTCGCACTGAAGCGTAAGGTTCGCAACTACATTGCCACTTATGCAGAGTACGAAGCTAAAAGCGAAGAAGAAGCGGAGCGACTGAAGATTTTTGTTGAACACCGTGGCATATTGAATGATCAGATTCGCCGCGCTTACATTGCGGAAAATATCCCAGTGGGAAAATCAGCCCAACAGATTGTGCAAGATAAAGTGATTCTCACGTCACTGCGAGAGCTGGACGCTTACTTGCCTCCTGCCTTTAACTTTGTTGACAACGATGAAGACTCGGGTGAAGTTGACGCCACTTTGGCATACAGCGGTGAACTGTCAACCGATGAACTGAAGGCGTTCTATGCATCAGAAGAGGTCGATGACTTATTTAAGCAAAATAAATCCCTGAGTAAATTCATTAAAGACCTGGTGAAAAATGCGGGTAAACCCGACAAGAATCGGGACAATGCGGAAAAGGCCCAAAAGTGGATGTGCCAAAACTTTTTCGATGTCAGGATGTTTGGCGCTGTCATGAGCACAGGGTTAAACGCAGGCCAAGTGCGCGGCCCCGTTCAACTCACCTTTGCTCGCTCAATTGATCCCGTACAGCCCATAGATATGGCGATTACTCGGGTTGCGGTCACAGACGCCAAAGATCGGGAAAAGCTACAAACGATTGGACGCAAAACATTGATTCCCTATGGCTTATTCCGAGGATATGGTTTCTATTCCCCTTTTTTGGCGGCGCAAACCGGTGTCACTGAGCATGATTTAAAACTCTTTTGGGAAGCCTTGGTTAAAATGTGGGAATTCGACCGTTCCGCCAGCCGAGGCATGATGGCTCCTCGGGGGCTTTATGTATTTTCTCATGACAACAAACTCGGTCGTGCGCCTGCCCATCAACTATTTGAGCAAATCCAGGCGCAGTTGAACAACCCTGAAACGCCCCCTCGCCAATTTACTGATTACAGTGTCACGGTATGTGGCAAGGAGTTTCCAATTTACCAATCAGAATCCGCTGCAGGCTCCAAAGCGCCGATGCAGCCTGCAGCGCCATCGCCGGAAGATCCAATTAACCAGCCAGAATTGCCTGAAGGTGTAACACTGACCCGTTTGTGTTGAGGAGACTTAATGATTGAATCTCAAGACTATGTCTTAATCAGCGCCCTCCAGCATTATGCTTTCTGTCCTCGTCAATGCGCCCTGATCCACATTGAGCAAGTGTGGGAAGAAAATCTCTACACGCTTCGAGGTCAACGTGTTCATGAAAAGGTGAATGTCCCAGAACACGAGCTGATCCAGGGCATTCGGGTAGAGCGAGCGATGCCGCTTTGGTCCCATAAGTTGGGACTGACAGGCATTGCCGATGTCGTAGAATTCTTAGCTAATGACACGCCTTATCCGGTTGAGTATAAAGCAGGTTCCAAAAAGGCGCGAGAAGCCGACGATATTCAACTCTGCGCCCAAGCCCTTTGTCTGGAAGAAATGCTAGATCGCCCGGTAAGTCGGGGCGCTATCTTTCATTATGCGTCACGCCGCCGTCGAGAGGTGGTATTTGATGAAGCTGTGCGATCGCGCGTTTTAGAGACCATTGATGATCTGAGGGGCTTACTTGCCCAGACAACTCTGCCTCCGCCCGTCACCGACAACCGCTGTCGTAATTGTTCCTTGGTAGAGGCCTGTATGCCGCATACCTTGAACGATTTTCACAAAATCGTCCGACGCAATAACCCGTTTACTGTACTCAACTCCTTCGAATGAAGCAAATTCTTAATACGCTTTATGTCCAAACCCAGGGCGCTTACCTGCGGCTTGACCATGACACCCTTCAGGTAGAGGTTGAGCGGAAAAAGGCTTTGCAGATGCCGTTACATCATCTGGGCGGCATTGTCGTCTTTGGCAATGTGTTAATCAGTCCTTTTCTGATTCATCGGTGTGCTGAGGATGGGCGATCGCTGGTCTGGCTGACAGAACACGGACAGTTCAAAGCCCGATTGGCAGGGAATACGACTGGCAATGTCCTGTTAAGGCGGGCGCAGCATGATGCACTGGGTGAGACCTCAGCAATGCTAGAGATTGCTCGATATATCGTTGCAGGTAAGTTGCAAAACGCTCGAAAT
>JAKSDM010001241.1 GCA_022360135.1 Pseudanabaenales cyanobacterium
AGCAAATCAATGTCATGGATCATTAGATCCAGCACGACTGACACATCATTCGCTCGCTGCGAATACGGACTCATCCGACGAGCCTCTAGAGCCAATAATTCCTCGGTTGTAAGAACCTTATGCAGTTCCTGGAAAGCCGGATTAAAGCGTTCAATGTGGCCTACTTGCAAAATTCGATTGGATGTAGCCGCCGCATTGACCAACGACTCCGCTTCTGAAATAGAAGCAGCAATGGGCTTTTCAATCAGGACATGAACCCCGGCCTGCAAACAGGTCATACCGACTTTATGGTGAAGACGTGTAGGCACTGCGACACAGACAGCATCAACGTGTTCGAGCAGATCTTGGTAGGTTTCAAAGAATCGAATGCGATACTTGCCTGCTGTATCAAGACCTCGCTCAAGACTCACATCCGAGATGCCGACTAACTCCACATCCTTTAGACGACTCAACACTCGCGTGTGATGCTGACCCATGTTTCCGACTCCAATCACACCTACCCGAATGGGCTCAGGGTGATTACGGTATGGATGGGGATCGATATTTGTGATGGTTAGACTCTCCTGCACACCTATTTCTCCTTCAACGTAGGGCTCGGTTGGACCGGTTTCTGGGGTTGAAGATTTTAAAATGTAAAATCATCTTGAAAATCATCCAGATATTACCACAATGCATCTTTTTGTAAAGAATCCGATATTTCATTCAGAGCGCTTCAAAGTATTATGAAATCATCTACCTCCCTAGGACATTGTGGTATTGTCTAAAATTTTCATGAAGCTTGCTGGGTCAGTTCTCAATCTGTCCTGGTTAAAAGGGGATAGGACAATTTCCCGCTTTAAGTTGGCGCTCCAAAAGTAAGCTTTAATACTTTCTTAGCCAGATGGATCACTAAAGGTTTCAATAGTCCCTAGATCGGAGCTGGCAGATGCGGAGAGGTTATTGGAGGCTGACTCTAATATCTCCGCTTTCGTTTCAAGGCAGAGTGAAGGCTCCAAACGATGCACCATAATTTCCTGCAGCCGTGGCCCTTCAGTCGCCACAACGATTAGCTCTAAGCCATCGTAAGCGAGTCGCTCCCCTTCACCAGGGATTTTCTGCATTTGGTAGATTAAGAAACCTCCCAGAGTTTGGTAATCTTCGGTAAGGGGCAAATTGACATTAAGTAGCTCATTGACTTCCTCAATGTCAGTCTGGGCTTGAACTAAGAAGGTTTGTTCATCCACCCTCTTGACGATCACATCCGAATCACCTTCGGGCTCATTAATATCGCCGATAATCTCCGCCGTTAAATCTTTAATAGTCACCAGTCCGGCGGTCCCTCCAAATTCATCAACCACCATAACCATTGCCTGTCCCGAGCGCTGCATCAGATGGAGTAATTCATGAAGCTGCATATACTCTGGAACAAATCGAGCTGGACGAATCCAAGGCTGGATAGAATTGTCCATATTCAGCAGATTTTTGGCCAGTGGTTGAGCCAGTTCCTTGAAATAGATAATCCCGCAGATATCATCCAGAGATTCCCCCATCACTGGATAGCGAGAATGACCTGAAACGACAATTTCATCTAGCAATTTTTGAAAGCTCGCCTGCTTAGGGATGGCGGCAATGCTTGTGCGAGGCACCATTACTTCGCCAGCAGTCACTTCCCTAAACTCAAAAATGTTGTTGAGAAGTTCTCTCTCCTCTTGCTCCAGCCCGGGAGATTCGGTTGAGGTGCTAATGATCAGCTGTAATTCTTCTGGGGTAACGCGGTTATACCACCCCTGTCCCGTGTATTGAATGCCCACTAAGCGGAGTAACAAACGGGTAGATTGATTCAGAATCCAAATAAAGGGATTGAATAAACGCGCGATCGTCAGACTGGGGGAACCGAGAAATCGGGCAAGTTGTTCCGAATAGAGTAGGGCTACAGACTTAGGACAGAGTTCCCCCAGTACAATTTGCAAGTAGGCAATCAATAAAAAAGCCAGCGGAATCGATACGGAGTGGGTAAGGATTAGGGCTGTTGGCTCCGAGAGAGGCAACTGACTAATCCCATAGGACAACAGCACTGCCATTGTATTTTCCCCTATCCAGCCTAGAGCTAGACTGGATAGGGTAATGCCTAATTGGGTGGTGGATAGCAGACGCTCAATGCTCCGCTGTAAACTCTGGACCGGCTTAGCTTGGACATCTCCAGCAGAAACTAACTGATTAATTCGCGATCGCCGTACCGAAACGATAGAAAACTCAGCCGTTACAAAAAATGCATTAATCCCAATCAGAACGAAGACAGCGAGTAAACGAGCGGCAACATCTTCCCCAGTCAAGTAGAGGGGTGGGATCGCAACCAAGTGAGCAAAACCTAGGGGATTCATCTGGGCAGATCAACGGCTTTACTCAGAAGCATTAGGGCGATTAGGATCAGTTTCTTGAAGATTACCTTCAATGCGAGCCTTTACGCTCTTCAAAATATCCTCTTCGTATAAGATCACAAGACCGGCTCCCCGAAGTAGATGGTCGCCTCGATTAGCTTGTCCGCTGGAAGGACGAGCGTCGGGCTGCCTCACCCCTGTCAGAGCTGTCCGCCCTAAAGCGTACCCCCAAGAGGCGCTGACAATTCCCGCTCCAAACATCAGCGACAATAGAATGAGGGTGAATGCAAATGCAGGATTTAGCCTCATTTCCGTAACCTTGCAAAAAAGCTCAAATTAACAGTTGGAGCCACATAGAATGGAGCCACAAAGATTATTGGACGCCGACCTCTTATATAGCCATTTTCATTTACATGACTAGACCTTACACCCTATACTCCACCTTCATGGAGATGTATTCCACGAGATGTATTTCACCCAAGTGAGAAGCGCTATAGATGTCGACCTCTACTTTTAACCATATTTCCGTAGTATAAGCGGGAAACAATCTTGATGGATCTGTCTTAAAACACCGTTAGATTGCAAGAGTCGAGATAAAATGATGAAGATGTTGAGTATAGCCAGGGTTGGCCGAGCGGATTAGGCAGCGAACTCATAATTCGCCTTAGGCAGGTTCGACTCCTGCACCCTGGATTGTCTGTTTTAGATTAGTAAGGATCCCTATTTTTTAGAGGTGATTCAACATATTTAGATAAGCAAGCAGCAATCGGTAAGCAGCCTAGATCTTCCAATCCCATTGACTACCTGCTATTGAATCATCCAGAGTAGAGGGGCGATAGGGGGGATGGGGGGATGGAAATCGACTCATCCAACCCACTCCCTTACTTTGTCATCAACGCATAGGTAACCGTTCGAATACCAATTCCCCGCCAACAACCCGACTATTGACTTGAGAAGTTGGCATAAGTTGTATTGAAGTATTGTAGGGATTGCGTAAATCGGGTACGCGCAAATAGGGATCGCTAGTGTTCTGGAGCGCCGACCAATCCAAATAGGCTTGGTGAAAGGCTTCAGTGTCTCGTTCAATTTCTAAATCCGGGAAACCAGCGCTGTTAATTCCTCCTACGCCAAAAATAAATTGAAATTGCCGTCCTAAAGAACGATTTCTGAAAGCATCGCCAGATTCATGATTAATGATGTCGTCAGCCGCCTCAGTGAGCGTCTTGACTGCTTGTACTTGAGCAACTGCTGCAGTCGCTAGCGCAGTAGAAGCCACTATCGTCACAACTGCTGTGCTGATAAACCCCTTAAAGCTTAAGCCCATAATGCTTACTCCTCAACTTTGCTGTTTATGGTACTCCATCCTAACCTTTGCAATTATGGAATTGCATTGGCTATGCAGAAATTTGGAATCTGCAGAGGATTGGCTTTTCAGTTAATGGACAAAAATGGATGAGCTAATTACAAGCCAGTTATACCTGAAATCAAACAAAAAAGTTCAATCATCCCGCTCAATGATTCGTATCAGATTGCTTAATGTTGAATTTGCTGAGAACCATGACAACCAGCCCTTTTTTAGAGAGTGATTCGACAGTCCCTTTGGCGATCGCAGACCTTTCCACAATTCGCCAACAATTATTAGATTTGTTCTGTCAGTTTGCCTATCAGGAAGGGGATTTTCTGCTCTCTTCCGGGCAATCCAGCCCCTATTACATCAATGGTAAACAAGTCACCCTCCATCCCCAGGGGGTGTTAATGGTGGGGCGAATCCTCCTGGATATACTGCCAGAGAATACTCAAGCCGTGGCTGGATTGACTTTGGGCGCTGACCCGATGGTGACGGCGGTGAGTGTGGTGGGCGCTTATTGCGATCGCCCGATTATTCCCCTAATTGTCCGTAAGGCAGTCAAAGGTCACGGCGCCCAAGCTGATATCGAAGGCTTAACCCTACCGGCTGGAGCCCCTGTGGTGGTTTTAGAAGATGTGGTGACAACCGGACAGTCTGCCCTAAAGGCAGTGGATCGCTTACAGCAAGCAGGTTATAACGTCAATCAAGTGATTGCCTTGGTAGATCGGCAGCAAGGCGGCGCAGAGCTATATCAAGAAAAGAAGTTGAAATTTCAATCCATCTTTACCATCCAGGACATCAAGACCCGTTGGGCGGAAATGCGAACGGCGGGATCGAGCGTTTAAAGCCGCGATTTCAAAGGGTAAATAGGATAGGGAGGTTGGGGGAGCAGGGGAGATAGGGGAAGTAACCGTAGGATGGGGCATAGGCGATCGCCCATGCCCATCGCATAAGTTTGGCTAGCCTAGATACTCAATAGATTTGACTAGACTTCAGCCTCAGTAGTCTCAGTCTCCCGCGCCAAGAATTTCTCTAGCTCCGTCAGCTCCTCGCCCTCAATTTTGGTCTGCATGGGACAGAACTTCGGTCCGCACATGGAACAGAACTCAGCGGTTTTGTAGATATCTGCAGGCAGGGTTTCGTCATGATATTCTCGGGCTCGGCCAGGGTCGAGCGCCAACTCAAACTGACGGTTCCAGTCAAAATCATAGCGGGCGCGGGAAAGCTCGTCATCTCGATCTCTGGCTCCGGATCGATGACGGGCGATATCAGCCGCGTGGGCGGCAATCTTGTAGGCAATGAGTCCATTCCGCACATCTTCTGCATTCGGCAGTCCCAGATGTTCCTTGGGGGTGACGTAACACAGCATAGCGGTTCCATACCAGCCGGCCATCGCGGCTCCAATTGCCGAGGTGATGTGGTCATATCCTGGGGCAATGTCTGTCACCAGAGGACCCAGGACATAGAAAGGGGCCTCAGAGCATTCCTCCATCTGTTTGCGGACGTTGAATTCAATCTGATCCATCGGTACATGCCCAGGGCCTTCCACCATTACCTGGACGTCATGCTCCCAAGCGCGACGGGTTAGCCGCCCTAGGGTCTTGAGTTCTGCTAACTGGGCCGGATCGGAGGCGTCGTGAGTGCAGCCAGGGCGCAAGGAATCTCCTAGGCTGAAGCATACATCGTATTTCTTAAAGATTTCGATGATGTCGTCGAAGTGGGTGTAGAGAGGATTCTGCTGGTGATGATAGAGCATCCACTTTGCCAGAATGCCGCCGCCACGAGAAACAATCCCGGTGATCCGGCCCTTCACCAGCGGTAAATGCTCAATCAAAATACCAGCGTGGATCGTCTGGTAGTCTACCCCTTGCTGAGCATGCTTCTCGATAATGTGGAGGAAATCGTCTGCAGTCAGATTTTCGACTGAGCCGTGAACCCGCTCTAAAGCTTGATAAACCGGCACAGTGCCGATAGGCGCAGGGGAGGCTTTAATGATGGCGGAGCGAATCTTGTCCAAGTTTCCGCCGCCAGTGGAGAGGTCCATCACCGTATCCGCCCCATATTTGATGGCCGTTCTCAGCTTCTGAAGCTCTTCTTCGATATCTGAGGAATTTGGGGACGCTCCAATGTTGGCGTTCACCTTGCATTTGGAGGCGATGCCAATACACATGGGTTCTAGATTGGGGTGATTAATATTGGCGGGGATAATCATCCGTCCCCGAGCGACTTCATCTCGAACTAAATCTGCTGGTAAGTTTTCCCGCTGGGCGACATACTGCATTTCTTCGGTGATGATGCTCTGGCGAGCATAATGCATCTGGGTCACATTAGTTTGGCCGCCACGTTTGGCGATCCATTCTGTGCGCATAATTCTGATTCTCCTATTCCTACAGGACTTTAAGGTAATCACTCATAATGGTGGGGTCGGCATAAATCTGGATAGCCGTCGAAGGATAGGCGATGGATAGGCGAGATCGCCTTAGCCACCCTTCCCCAAGCCATCATTAGGGCTTCAAAGTAGATGAAATGAGTAGCGGCGCAATTACCACAAACTACAGACATTTGTGAAGATTGAGGCTTTTAAGCCGATAGAAATGGTGATGATTCCCCCCTTTTGCAGAGCGTAACCACTTAACTCAAGACGGGGTTGAGAAATTAGGGCGATATCCATCCCAACTTTAGGAATGGCGAGATTTGTACAGGATTACTTGCTTACCCTAACGATCGCATTCAGACGCTCGAATCAAAATCAACACTC
>JAKSDM010000651.1 GCA_022360135.1 Pseudanabaenales cyanobacterium
CCTTCGAGAGGCGGCAACCCTAGCTCGCCAGGAGCAGAATCATCAGCTCTTAGCTCGGGTACTGGCGGCCTTGGGTCACGCACTTGTCCATGTGGGTAGAGGGAGTGATGAGGAAGGCGGGGCGGCGCTGCATGAAGCAGTCACTCGAGCCATTGAGGTGGGCGATGAACGCACCGCTGCCATTGCCTATCGAGAACTGGCCTTCGCTGACCTAGAGCGTGGGCGTTATCACCGAGCCCTTGAGTTATTGGGTGAAGCAAAACGCTTAGCCGCAGGAGATGACGCTGAAATGGCATGGATTGAGTGTATCGAAGGAACCAGCCTGAGTGATCAGGGCTATTACGCTCAAGCCCTTAAAGTACTGAGGTCCGCTGTGGAGCGGGCTGAGCGAACTGAGTCCCCAGAGGCTTTGGTTTTTGCCCGCTGCTGGGTAGGCAGATTACACTTGTTGCGGGGCGAATTTGCTGAGGCGACACCAGTGCTTGAGCGGGCATTGCAGGAGGCGCATGCTTGCTGGATGGCGCTAGCTCCACTGCCCGAATCTCTTCTCGCTGAGGTACATCTGCTAACGGGGCTTCTCGATATCGCCGAGCGCCAGCTAGAACGCGCCTTTGTCATGGGACGACAACTCGACGATCCTTGTTTAGAGAGCATTGCAATGCGCGGACTGGGGCTAGTGGCCGTAGCACGAGGTCAAGATAGCCGAGGCTATCAGCTGCTCATCGATGCCCCACGAATTTCTCGACGACTACCCGATAGCTATCGATGGATTGAGGCCTATGGGTTGGATGCACTGTGTAGGGTGGCGATCGACCAAGGGCAGAGGGCGGCGCCCCAATGGATTGCAGCACTCGAATCACTTGCAGCACGGTGTGGGATGCAGGAGCTGCTGGTTCGGGCGCTGTTGCATAAAGCTCTGCTCGGTGAACCAGGCGCATTAGAGACGGCCCGTGACTTGGCGACCACGATCGATAACCCCTTCCTCCACAACACCATAGCTCAGAATAAGCTCTGAAAGGTTTCACACGCTGGCTCACACGGACATCATTGATCATTATGAGATTGATACAGCCTCACAAGGAGGACACAAATCATGACATCTCATACCCTCAATGATGTCGCTTTAAAGGAACTGAGCGACGGCTTTACTGGCGCAATCATCACGCCTGACGATCCAACCTATGATGAGGCTCGGAAAATCTTCAATGCAATGATCGATCGTCGCCCCAGCATTATTGCTCAATGTGCTTGTGTGGATGATGTTGTACGCAGTATTCATGTTGCCCGTCATCATGGTCTTGAGATCGCAGTTTGCGGTGGTGGGCACGGTGTTGCGGGTAAGGCGCTTACCGAAGGTGGACTCGTCATCGATCTGCGGCAGATGTGTTCCGTCTCAGTTAATCCGAGTGCTCGCACGGTAACGGTTGGGGGTGGAGCCACCATGAGTCACCTCGATCGAGGGACAGAACCCTATGGACTGGCGACTACTGGGGGGCGAGCCTCGACGACAGGAGTCGGCGGGTACATCCTGGGAGGGGGGAGTGGTTGGCTTGACCGCAAGTTTGGCCTCGCCTGCGACAACCTCCTCTCCGTCGAACTCGTGACGGCCAGTGGCGATGTTATTCATGCCAGCGAAAACGAACACCCAGAACTCTTTTGGGCGCTCCACGGTGGGGGTGGCAACTTCGGAGTAGCAACTTCATTTACGCTGCGTTTATACGAATTGTCGTCGGTAACAGTGATGTTGTTAGTGTGGCCGCCTGAAGCCGGGGTGGACGTGCTGCGCACCTACCGAGACTTTATGGAGTCAGCCCCCGACGAAATCGGTGGTGGTGCGCTCTTTGTGACTGGCCCTGAAGAGGAGTTTGTGCCCGAATCCTTAGTCGGGAGATTGACCTTCGTCGTCCTCATTACTTATGCTGGTCCATTATCCAAGACCCGTCAGGTTGCAGCCACAATGCTGGAGCTGGGACATGAGGGAGAGTTTATTTCAGAAATGCCCTATGCCGATCTTCAGTGTATGCTCGACGATCCTCCTGGCTACCGCAACTATTGTACTGCCGAGTACCTTGACGCCTTCCCCGATGAAGCCATTGATCGGTTCTGCGCCCATGCACAGAACATGATTGTACCTTCAGCTTCTCAGCATGTTCTTTTACCTCAGGGTGGCGCGTTAGGACGTGGACGCTCTGACTATCCACTGCCGTGGCGACAAGCCCCCTGGCTGATTCATC
>JAKSDM010001687.1 GCA_022360135.1 Pseudanabaenales cyanobacterium
AAGGTTTGTCTTGTCCGAATTGTAACGCTTTAAGTTGGTAGCCCAATTACCTCCACTCTGTGTGATTTTCAATCTTGCTCTAGCTCATTTTCATTATGTTAGCCAGATTGTAATACCTGAAGACATCCTCATCGCCGAAACTGGCAAAAAGGAATACTCAGTATCGTCAGCCATGAAATAAGGTATGCTGCTCATCCCCATTCAGCAATATAAACATTGGAATACAAATATTAAGTTATGTGTCGGACGCTTTGGTGGCTAAATGAGGCTCTGACAAGGTTAATAGACTTGTGGCAGAGGTTGTAATCTGATTCAGCAAGCGGGAAAATGGCCTCACTACTTTGAGATTGGGTGTCCACAGAAATAGCCAAGGGCGTCACCAATAGCTCAACTGGAAATTACATATGGGAGTTGATCCCTGCTTAGGATTGGGTACAATTAGTTAAGATTACGACAAATCAAAAGAAAAAACTAAATATTCCGACAAATCCGGTTACGATGAAGATCATTTGATATAAAGATCTTTAATCAACCTTTAGAGAACTTATATCGAGTCCGTTTGGACAGCTACCCAGCTGTCAATCCTCCTTTTGTCAGAAGTTTTCTGCTCTACGCAAGGGTCTTTCAATCGGAAGTTGAATTGCTTAGTAGAAGTTTACCTTTCTTATAAATCCTTAGAACAATGGCCTGACAAGGGCTAAATTTCTATCGAGCCTGACTAAGGCGATCAAGATCACGGGTAAGGCTCTACAGGCGTGGCTAAAATCTAACGGGTTCGCTTTACTCACCCAACTGCTATTGCTAAGGAGCTGCTAGCGTTCAATGGCTTATGCCGACCCTCAAAAGAGAGCTTTTGCTAGGCATAGTCACTATGTTTTCTGCATAGGACTTCATCTACGGCATCGCAGTTGAATTCTCAAACCATAGCCTAGGCTAGTCTCGATAGTGGGTGTTGCTCATGTTTAAGACTGCCTCAGGTAAAGGGATTAGATTAAGCAGTACCGCCAGATTTTAGGCCCAACAAATAGACTCGGTGTTTTCTAAAGTGACTGCCTGAGATATTCAAGCCATTGGCTTTGAGGGGCTGAGGAATTTCAAGGGTAGACCTCGTTGACCCAAAATCACTGGACCATACTCGCTTCTGTTCGGATGCCTGATAGGCAAACTTCAGTAGCAAGAGGGAGTAGTGTCTTGTTGTCTATCTGTATCAATAATCACCGATAACATAAAGGGGTATTAAGGTGACTTTAGTAAATCTCGACATAAATCTAGAACAAGCTGTCAACCAATTCGGAAAAGCCAGTGTTGATGATCAGCTAGCCCTGCTCTGGTTCAGTTATGAAAAAGTCGGCAGAGCGATTAAATCTGCAGCGCCTGTTGCGATTTTCTCGCAGATCACTCAGCGGCTGTTCACCCAGGTGAAACACATCAGACGGGAAGAGCAACTTGATGCGATTCGAGACCTTGCTGCAGGAGCAGATACTCGGATCAGCCGTGAATATACAACTTTAAATGTCAATATGAAGCTGGCTTTCTGGTATAAATTGGCGCAGGGAGTGCAAAGTGGTTCTATCCAGCAAGTTCCCCAACATCACAAGCTTTCGCCAGAAGCAAGGTCTGTCCTGACTGCCTTAGAGGCAATGGGGTTTAATGAGCAGGTTAGCTTTCTCCAGAAAGCTATTTTTCTAATGGGTGATATAACCTCATAGGCCATCTCATACGACCCCCGCTAGTCAAAGGTCACCGTTTATAAGAGGCCCGCGCAGTTCGGGCCTCTTATATTTCTGGAGAATAGGGTCAGTGTTTGGGGTATGGAAGAAACTGTCCACTGCTCTAGACTGGCAATTCCGGCAGGGAAATTCTCGGATAACTAAAGCATATTGTCAGAAATTCATGGCATATGTGATATTTTCGTAACGGGATATACCGTATTGAATCTGTAAAGAATTGAAATTCAGCAATTCTGTGTTGAGGGCTGGTGTTTTCAGATCTGATGGTTAGCTTAGAGGAGATTAGTTAAATCAAGTGAAGAAAATAGAAGCAATTATTCGTCCCTTGAAGCTTCAGGAGGTCAAAACCGCCCTCGTCAATTTGGGTGTGAAAGGTATGACCATTTCTGATGTTCGAGGTTTTGGACGACAAAAGGGACAAACTGAGGTTTATCGCGGCGCTAAGTACACGGTTGATTTTCTACCAAAGCTCAGGCTAATAGCCGTAGTAGAGGATGAGCAAGTGGATAAGGTGGTTGAAACTATCATTTCCGCCGCTCAGACCGGCCAGATTGGTGACGGTAAAATCTTTATCACATCGGTTGAACGAGTCGTTCGGATTCGCACTGGAGAAGAAAGTTCAGAGGCCCTTTAAGTAGTGGTTAGATGACTTTCAGTCATAAGTAGCACTAGTACTTACGCCATCATCCTTCTGAAAAACGTTGAGCTGTTACTCAATCACAGCTCAGGTGGATGTTGGGTTTGATTCAGTGATTCGGATAAATTCTATACATCGGCAAATCACACTAGCCGCATCAGAACTTCCCAATCTGAGAGCCTTGGAAAGTTGGCTCTGAATTTGACTGGATCCCAAGCTTGACTTGGTCAACACGGGCAGGTTCGAAATCATCTGAACTTTTGTCCTCCCAAGCCTGATGGGCGATCGCGTCAGGTGGGAGGAGGGGGCAAATAACAAATTCCATAGAGTTCGCCTGATGGTATTGGTATTGAACACTGCTAATTTTATAGGGAAGTAGCTAATTTTGATTGTATTTTTTGCGCCCTTTTCATAGCTAATTTTATCGCTGCTCTTTGTTCATTCATCCTTCCCTTTATCCTTAATCGCCGTCTTACTTTCTGCGCCTCTACGCTTACCGCCTCCATTTACCTATCTCCCCCTCTCCTTTACCCTCCTCATCTCCTATGCCCATCATTGACGTTCAAAACCTTAGCAAGGTTTATCCAGTGGCGATTAAACAGCCTGGCTTTAAAGGAACCTTGCAGCATTTTTTTCGCCGCACCTATCGTTTAGTGGA
>JAKSDM010000915.1 GCA_022360135.1 Pseudanabaenales cyanobacterium
CTTCGATTTTAGACTCATCAATGTTCAAGGTGTCAGGTCGAATGTCGACGAAGACAGGGACGCCGCCCCTTAGTACAAAGGCATTGGCAGTCGATACAAATGTGTAGGAAGGCATAATTACCTCATCCCCTGGCTGAATATCAGCCAGGATAGCCGCCATTTCCAACGCGGCGGTACAGGAATGGGTTAGCAATGCCTTACGGCAACCAGTTTCTAACTCTATCCAACCATGGCATTTTTGGGTGAATTCACCATTACCTGAAAGTTTAGAGTTAGCTATTACTGTCTGTAAGTATTCCAGTTCTTTTCCTGAAACAAATGGCTTATTAAAAGGGATTCTTTTCGGTTCAGATTTCTTCACTTTATTTGCTCTAAGGATATCATACGAATCTAATCCCGACAGTTTTTTTTCTACAAGCATGAGTTTGCCTCCTGTTGTATTTTCATTTTGAATTCGTTTTATAGATCAATCCATTATTTGAGTGTTTTTCTGAAAATTAGAGCTTATCAACTTGCTTAAGATGCAAGGACTAAAATAATACGATTAAAGAATGGTAAACTCTTTTCTATAAATCCATAAAAATACTTCATTCTAGTGAATTTTTATCTCGGCAATTTAATTTAAATAGTGGATTCATTTAAACCACTTATAGATGAATGAGTAGAAGAGATATTTGAAAAACTATAAGAAGATTTTTATGGAAGATCTAATAGCTAATCATTTCTGTTAAAGATAAAGCTTTAATCTCCAAATAAATTACATTTAATCTCTTAAAAATCTTTAATTAACTGTCTTAAGTGCAGAATTGATATACACTTTTTAAGTCTTTACTTTTTAAGTCTTTAAATATATTAATCAAACACTTCCTAAAACTCTTAGTTTATCAGAATTGTCAAGCCGATATCATTCAATTAGTTAAAGCATATTAGGTTAACTACTCGTTATTATCAGCGATTACCTAGGAATGATCAGAAGATTCTCAGTAAATTCACTGAGACTTTATATATTGATTGTTTAATTGCTAGATTTTGAACTTTGGGTAACAAGGCCTTATCCAACTCATTAATTAGTTAGACATAGACGTGTAAAATCTGAGATCAAATCGTTTTTATGGCAATCCTAAATCAGTCGTAAAATCTCAAGAGACAGCGATCGCTAACAGTCAAAGGATTCACCATATTAACAAGCCTTTTAGATTCACAAATCAGATAGGATTGTGATAGGAGATAGAGGGTTGATTAATGTAGAGGAAAGATGTGTCATAACGATATTGCTCAGGAAAACCCGCCTAAAATTCAGGGCTTCCCTTAAAGCAGATTCATAAAATTTAGTCAGCCCTTAACATGATTCATTGCATCTTAACACTGTGAAGGAGCATGGTGTGACACGAAACAGATTTATTAGGATGTTCGCCTTGGCCATTTCTTTTTGCGCCTTAGTCATTTTTTTGGGATTACTTGTAATGCGACAATCGTCCTACGGGGTTGCTGAATCCGCACAAGTTGATATGCGGGATGGGGTGATACTCGATACGCAAATTTACAAACCGGCCAATCGTGGAAAATGGCCGACAGTTTTTATGAAGGGTTATCGCCCCCAACGAATCGATGAGTTTGTGCAAGCAGGGTATGTTTTCGTTAGTCAAGGCGCCAGAGAGGAAAGTACGCGTTTCTTCAATGATGGAGAAGATGGCTACGATACGGTGGAATGGATTGCTAAACAGCCGTGGTCCAATGGCAAAGTGGCTATGTATGGCCGCTCATATTATGGAATGACCCAATGGCTGACAGCCCGCCTAGCGCCACCGCATCTTAAGGCGATCGCGCCTCAGAATATGAACCCAGACATGTATCAACTGGTTTATCGGAATAACGGAGCCCTAAATTTGGCTATGACTGCGCCCAGTCGCGCCATTATCAATCGAGAAGCAGGTAATCAATATGGCTGGGAAAAGGCTTTTATGTTCTTACCCCTGATCGACCTTGACGTTGAAGTCAGTGGCAGGGAAAACGATCTGTGGAACGACTATGTCACGCATTCTACGTTCGACGATTACTGGAAGGCTATTAGCTTACAGAGCGATGATTATGGCAAAATCCGCATACCTGTATTGAACCAAGGGGGTTGGTATGATTACTACGTTGGAGCCGCGTTTACAAGTTATCAGGCGTTGCGTGAAGTCGGAGCCGCTCAAGATCTGCGGGTAACTATCGGGGCCACAAACCACAACGGCAACAAAGTGGGAGATAGACCCGGTTTGGCAGCTGGAGCCGGCAATCAGCTACAGGAGGCTATTCGTTGGTTTGACTACGTGCTCAAAGACCCAGAAAACGGCCTTAAAAACAAACTGCCGATTCAAATTTTTGTGATGGGCAAAAACGAATGGCGAGGTGAAAACGAATGGCCTCTAGCTCGCACACAGTTGACGAAATACTACTTTCACAGTTCAAAGGGCGATCGCCAAGGGGGTTTAAATACTCACCCTCCAGGCGACGAAACGCCTAGTCAGTACACCTACGATCCTCGTAATCCGGTCCGTTCGATTGGCGGAAATCATTCGGCCGATGGACGTCCCTGGCATCTAGACGCTATACCTGGCGTCAACCTCCGGGCCGGCTCGTACGATCAATCACCGAATCAGAACCGTGAAGATGTGCTAGTTTTCAGCACTGAAAGGTTGAGCGCAGACACAGAGGTAACGGGTCCGGTAGAGGTCAAACTATACGCAGCCACCGACGGCCAGGACACCGATTGGATCGCACGGCTAGTGGATATCTATCCCGATGGCAAAGCCTATAACCTGACCGAAGGAGTATTACGCGCCCGATTCCGCAAGTCGATCTATGCTGACCCAAAACTGTTGGAGCCTGGGCAGGTCTATGAGTACAGTTTGAAGCTATTGCCTACAAGTAATGTGTTTCTACAGGGACACAAGATCGGTGTTCATCTGACCAGTAGTAACTGGCCCTTAGTTGACCGCAACCCTAACACCGGATCTGCTCAAGGAATGGACGCGAAGCTTAGAGTGGCGAATCAAACGATCTACCACGACCAAGTGCGACCCTCCCACATCGTGCTGCCGATC
>JAKSDM010000438.1 GCA_022360135.1 Pseudanabaenales cyanobacterium
ATAACCAGTTTTTTCTAGGTTGACTTGACTCGCATCAGCGGCTGACCAAACTCAATCGGCTCGCCGTTCTGCACCAGGATTTCTACAATTTCTCCCGCCACCTCTGCTTCGATTTCGTTCATTACCTTCATCGCCTCAACAATGCAGACGATTTGATTCATCTGAATCAGATCGCCGACTTCTACGAAGGGAGATTCGTCTGGGGCTGACGACCGATAGAAGGTTCCTACCACAGGGGAGGTAATCTCAACTAAATTGGCGTCAACCGGTGGTGTAATAGGAGGGGGAACCGATGGAGCCATCTCCGCCGTTGAACTAGAAGGCGGCTTGGGCAGTGCAGAACTGGCGGTTAAGTCTTCCCTAACAACCGCTTCAGGGAAAGCTGCAGGGGGGCTGAGAGCAGATTGCTTGCGCAGGGTCAGCTCAAAATCCGCACCCTTTAAAGTCAGCTCTGCAATGTCTGTTTGATTCAGAGCCGCCACCAGTTCGCGGAGTTCAGTAAAACTCAAATCCACTTAACATCACTCCATTCACACAGCTAGTCAGTCCTAGCCAAGAACCGTCCCATCCCAACAAAGGTTAAGGCTTATTCACGACCTAGATAAGAATCGTTGCGGGTATCGATCTTAATTCTCTCACCTATAGAAATAAATAGCGGCACCATTACCTGGGCTCCCGTTTCAACGATAGCGGGCTTGGTTCCACCTGTAGCCGTGTCTCCCTTGACACCTGGATCGGTCTGCTTAACTTCCAAGACTACCGAGTTAGGCAATTCCACTTCAAGAATCTGATCTTGCCACCGGAGAACGGTAACTTCCATCTCCTCTTTAAGGTACTTGACCCGCTCGCCAATCTGTGAAGCTGTCATTCGGGCTTCTTCATAGGTTTCCATGTCCATGAAGACATATTGATCGGCCTCTCGATAGGTATGTTGCATTACACTCTTTTCCAGATTAGCCTGAGGAACGGTTTCCCCTGCCCGGAATGTGCGCTCCACAACGCTACCGGTCTGGACATTTTTGAGCTTGGTGCGGACAAAGGCAGCTCCTTTACCTGGTTTGACGTGCAGGAATTCCACTACACGCCAGACAGAACCGTCTAGCTCAATGCTGACGCCTGTACGAAAGTCATTGCTGGAAATCATGACGCTGGCTATTTGGGATTGAGAACAATTGGCAATTTATTGTACCGCTCAGTGGGAATTTACCCATACTTCTGGAGACGAACCACACTATGGGAAAATCGGAAGAGTGATTTTCGGACAATCATAATCAATCAATCATAGGAATAACCTCATCCAACCGCATTCAAAACTCATCCGGAAATTACTCGGCATTTGCCTTCTCGCTGAGTTGAGAGATGTCCTTTCCGAACGAGGTTAAGGGAAATTGTCGGTTAAACATATAAACATTAAGAATTTTAGGGCGATTCAATAATGCTTTTGATCAGATACTGGCTCAAGATAGTCTTTCTCGGCATCCTACTGTTCACAGTATCACTAGGAATTGGCGCAGAATCTTGGGATAACTGGGGGATGACGACCTACGCCTCACCGCTTGAAGGATTATCTGCAGAATGTGGACCCCTGATTAGCTATTTACCGCCTGGTAACGCGGTCACCGATGGTAGAACTCTACTGAGGAACGCCCTCCCTATCCATGACAAAGAGGTGCGTAAGCTCCAAGCTGATTTGGAAGATATTTCGGAATGGCTGCGGAGTAAACGGTGGGGGCCGATCAAAAGAGATATCTCTAAGGTCGGCAGGGTTTTGAATACGTCCCGTTCGAAAATGTTGGAGGATGTCCCCCCCAAAAATAAAGCGGCCGCCGAAACGCTGCTTGATCAATTTCAAGTGGGCTTGGGGACGCTTCGAGAAGCCGTTAGTGCTGAGGATAAGGAACAAACCTGGTCAAATCGGGCGGCTTTGCTAAAGTTAGTAACTGAGTTTGAAGAGCTAATGGTCGAGGGCTTCCCCTTTGAGATCCCACAAGTCTATAGTCATCTGCCTCAGCTCAGAGGGCGAGCAACGGTCGAATTTGAAACCAGACAGGGGACCATGACCGCCATCGTAGATGGGTTCAGTGCGCCAATCACCGCCGGTAACTTTGTGGATTTGGTCCAACGCGGATTTTACGATGGTCTGGAGTTTACTCGCGCCGAAGATTACTACATCCTGCAAACAGGCGATCCGCCAGGACCAGAGACAGGGTTTGTCGATCCTAAAACCGGAGAGTATCGAACTATTCCCCTAGAAATTTTGGTGAAGGGCGACAGCGAACCAATCTATGGTGAAACTTTGGAAAATCTGGGTCGCTATCTTGATGACCCGGTCCTCCCCTTTTCCGCCTTTGGAACTCTGGGCATGGCCGCCCCATCCAATGATGTCAATGGCGCTTCCTCTCAGTTTTTCTTTTTCCTGTTTGAACCAGAACTGACGCCTGCTGGCCTCAATCTGTTAGATGGCCGCTATGCTGTCTTTGGTTACGTGATTGAAGGCAAAGAAATCTTGAATCAGCTGACGGCGACGGATCGAATTTTGTCCGCCAAGGTAGTGAGTGGACTTGAAAATTTGGTCCAGCCCACTGGCGTGTAGGACGGCTCTCATTTATCCATTCCTAGCCAAAATCCCCAATCTAAAATCCAAAATCCAACATTCCATGTCTTCCCTTACCGTCCATGACATTGGAGAATTGGGGCTGCTGAAGCGTCTAGCGCGATTCTGCTCGCCAGATGCGATTAAGGACGACGCGGCTCTGGTGTCAGTGACGGTGGGCTGTGAGTTGGTGGTGACAACAGATGTCTTTGTGGATGGAGTGCATTTTAGCGATCGCACCACTCGGGCTGAAGACGCGGGCTGGCGGGCGGCGGCGGCTAATTTATCAGACCTGGCGGCGATGGGGGCGCAGCCGCTGGGCGTTACGGTGGGATTAAGTTTGCCTGCCGCCACTGCGATCGCCTGGGTTGAAGGGCTATATCAAGGCATAGCGGATTGCCTGGAGGACTATGGAGGAGCCATCGTAGGCGGAGATCTGTGTCGGTCGTCGGTGATTACGGTATCGATTACAGCCTTAGGGGAAGTTGTCCCTAACAGAGCGATTCATCGTTCCGCCGCCCTTCCCAATCAGGCGATTGTGGCGACTGGCGCCCATGGAGCTTCCAGAGCCGGTTTGGAATTACTGCTTAATCCAGAAACCGGGCGAGCCTTATCGGCGGTTGAACGGAACTATTTCATTCGAGCCCATCAACATCCTCGACCGCGATTGGATGTGCTGCCGATTTTGGCGGCGCTGCAGGATGACGATCAGATCTTAA
>JAKSDM010001046.1 GCA_022360135.1 Pseudanabaenales cyanobacterium
AGGTCATATTCTTTGGGCCTGAGATAGATCGGTTGGCTGTTGCAGGTAACTTCACAGGCGCCGGGGTCAAGCTGCAGATTCTCCCACTCTAGGACCGGCAGCAGAGTCGACCCTTCTCGACGCAGGAGCGCCCGAATGCGAGCTAACAGCTCCTGCATATCAAACGGTTTGGTGACATAATCATCGGCGCCTGCATCCAGACCTATCACTTTATTGGTGCTGGTATCCTGGGCGGTTAATAGGAGAACCGGGGTTTGGTCGCCTTGCGATCGCAATCGTCTGCATAGACTGATGCCATCTAGTTTGGGCAGCATCACATCCATCAGAATCAGATCGTAGTCACATCCATCCACCAACTCCCAACCTGCTTGCCCATCAACAGCCACATCAACAACATGATGTTGTTCTGTTAAGGCAGTGGCGAGCATTTTGGCGACCACCTCATCATCCTCAATCAGTAGAATCCGCATAATCCCTAGTGATTGCACGTTCTCAAGAACCCCTTGAGAGTCAGGGAGATCAGTGTTGAATGGAATTACGCTTAACCTAGCTCGGCTCTCTCGACAAGGTAACTTGGATTTGTAAATTGAAACACTTGCAAGTGAGACCAAACTTTTCCTGGGTAACGAATAATACGAGCAATACAAGTACATTCGTCGTTTTTCCAATTCAGCAATGTCCACAGACCCTCTAAAAAATAACCTGCTTACTCCCTCAACCCAGCTGCCTTTATATGGTAAACGCATATTGATTACAGCTCCTCGCAACTACGCTGCACGCTTAGCCCAACAGATTATCTATCAGGGAGGGTTGCCGCTTCTGACGCCCAGCATTGAAACTTGCTCGCTAGCGGATCCAATAGCTTTGGATGCAGCGCTTAGACACCTCGACGACTTCGATTGGCTGGCCTTCACCAGCCGCAATGGCATCAATGCTTTGGTTCAACGAATGGCGTTTTTGGGACTTTCCCTCTCAACCCTGAAGCGTTGCCAATTGTCTGCAATTGGCCAAGACGCCGAAAGCTTGACAAGATTGGGGTTAACGGTTGATTTATTACCGCCAGAGCCAAGTCCAGCCGGGCTCATTGCTGAATTCTCAAAATTTCCAGATATTCTAGGCAAAAGGATCCTTGTCCCAGCGCCAGAGGTTGTTGGTTTGCCAGAACCCAATGTCATCCCCAACTTTATTTCAGCGCTACAACGTCTGGGTATGCAGGTTACCCGTGCGCCAGCCTACATCACCCGCTGCTTAGATAAAGAGTCATATCAGGTTGAATTAGATCTAATTCGTCAGGGAAAGATAGACGTGATTGCTTTTAGCAGCACTGGGGAAGTGGAAGGATTTTTGCAAATGGTCAATTCAAATGGCGACTACGCCCATTGTCAGATCGCTTGCTTTGGACCCTATACAGCCGCCAATGCCCAAAAACTGGGGATGTCTGTTGCTATCGTTGCGGATGATTACAGTTCATTTGCGGGATTTGCGGAGGCGATCGCTGCTTTTTTCCATAAGCCTCATGATTATTGAGCAGAGGGGCAGGGGGAGAGGGAGAGAAGGGGAGAGGGGGAGAGGGGTGAAATATCTTGTTCCTAAGCTCCAGCTTAGGAATACTTTAGCTTGGAAGCTCCAGCTTCCTTATCATTAGAAGCTGGAGCTTCTACAACTAACGTTTCAACTTTAGCTTGGAAACGAGGAGCTGAGTAGGCTATTGAATTGAACAGCAAATTCGAGCTAACTCTGAGTATCTCCTGCCCCCCTGCCCCCCCATCTCCCCTGCCCCCCCATCTCCCCTGCCCCCCTATCTCCCCTACCCCCCTATCTCCCTACCTCCCCTACCTCCCCAAAATGTCCCCATTCAAAGTCTTCGTCACCCGTCATCTACCGGCTGATCTCGACCCGCTGCATCAGATCGCCACAGTCGAAATCTGGCCAGAGCGTCAGCCGCCGCCCTATGGGTCGCTGTTGGAAAAGGTGAAGGGAATTGACGGCCTACTCTGTTTGCTGACAGACAGAATAGACCATCACTTGATCGAAGTCGGCGTTCAGCTTAAGGTCGTTAGTCAGATGGCTGTCGGCTATGACAACATTGACATTCCAGCTGCGACGGCGAGGCGTTTGCCGGTGGGGCATACGCCCGGTGTTCTAACCAACGCTACTGCGGACCTGACTTGGGCGCTCTTGATGGCGGCGGCGCGACGGGTTGTGGAAGCTGATCAATACACCCGTTCGGGGCAGTGGACAACTTGGCGGCCAGATTTGCTGCTAGGACCTGACGTCACGGCGGCAACCCTGGGAATTGTTGGGCTTGGCCGAATTGGTCAAGCGGTTGCTCGGCGGGCTAGAGGGTTTGATATGAAAATCCTATACACCAGTCGGCATCCCTGTCATCCAGAGCTGGAAGCATCCCTGGGGGCCGAGTTTGTCGGGTTGGATCGCCTGTTGCAAACATCAGACTTTGTCACCATCCATACTCCGCTCTCTAAAGAAACTGACCACCTCTTTAGCACGCCTCAGTTTGAGCAGATGAAATCCACGGCTATTCTGATTAACACTGCGCGAGGTCCGATTGTTGATCCAGACGCCCTTTACAACGCCTTGACCAAGGGTCAAATTGCAGGCGCGGCTTTGGATGTCACCGACCCGGAACCGATTCCAATGGACAGTTCACTGTTGACCCTAAGCAATTTGATTGTGACGCCCCATATTGGCAGCGCTAGCCGTCAGGCCCGAGGGCGGATGGCCAGGATGGCGATCGCGAACCTGGTGGCTGGGCTGAAGGGCGATCGCTTACCCAATTGTGTCAATCCCGAAGTGTACCAATGAGCTTCCTGCCACAGGTAGCCCTACTGCAGCGGAAAGTTGACGCTCCGATTACCATGGCTTTCGGTTGGACCGGCTTCAGCACCTGGTTTCATTTCAAATTCGAAGAGGGATCTGTTGCGGTCAACCTGAATTGAGTCGGCGACTTGTCCAGGGTCAGGCGCATCGGTCAAGGCCAGCCCCCCAATTGAACTGGAACTGGCCCCGTGGGTGATTAAATCAGCCCCAGTCAAAACGACTTGCTCAACATCGTTGATTCGCAACTCTTGTTGTTCTTCAGATGCGTCAACAGCAGGGATGGCGATAGTAGACAACATTAGAAGCGATAAGCCGCCAATGATAAAGCGATTCATTTTAATAGCCTCCTATGTGTAGTCCTGTCGTAGAGAAATCCTCATCTATAGATTAGGATGAAATGCTTGCCTGAGTTGGTTGTGATGGACAAATGAAGCGAATATGAGAAAACCTATCTTGCGGGCCTTGTCCAGTGGTGAGAAAGTAGAGAGTGACTTGCTCCGATCAAACCCTTGGCTTACCCCTAGTGTTTAGTTAATCATAGTTATTCAATATGGAACACCCCTGAGAGTCAGCGAAGTACAACAGGTACACCGGCTCTAGACCGGGGACAGAACTCCAACAAGAGTGTCCAACTGGGCGTATCGCTGTTTCTGGGAAAGTTTACGAACAGCTTGGGGTGATCGACAAGCTATTCCGACCAACCGTAGGAGATTCGTCTCGTTAGATTTCTTTATTGATCCTCAAAGACGCGATCGCCGCGATGTAGCCGATCAGCCATCTGATAGGTTTGTCCTTGGGATCGCATGGTCGGGGCATGGGCGGCTAAATACCGAGCCGTAGCAATCAGAATCTGAGCCCCCGCCTGGGTCTGGCGTAGTGGCTGGTATTGGCGAAATGCGGCTTCGATGTTTTGAATGGTGTGGAAGTCGCGGTCTTCTCGCAGCAGTAACTTGCCCAAAATCGCTAATAGTTTATCCGGATCCCCACCACTATAGAGATAACGGCCAACCAGAACGCCGACTGCATTCACTTGCTGCTGACGGTCGAGCAAGTCGGGAAGTGCAGTCAGTAATTGCTCTGGATGTTCAACCCGATCAGCCGGGTTAGGCAATCGGGCCGGGGGCACATTTAAGAAGCGATCGAGATAAACATTCATGGCGGCGTCGAACACCCCCCGCAATAGGTCAGGAGAGGGGACGCGTCGTAGTCCTTGATGAACGGCGTTGGCGAAGGTAAATGTGTGATGGGCGGTATCCCAATCCCTAAAATCGTTATTGGTATGGAAGTGGGCGATCCGCAAAGCCGCAGCATACGTCACCGCACCAGCTAATTCCACCTCAATACACCCCTGTCGCAGGGCTTCCAGGAGGGCGTCTGCGATCGCATGGGGATCCTCACCCAACAAAATCTCTACCAATTGTTCACGCCCTGACCAGGCGCCTCGCTGGCTCCGACCCGCTTCTAGGGCTGTGGGCAATGCTTCGAAGGCATGCTCCAGTATCGCCACTAAATCAATCGGGTGACGCCAAGCATTCGACTCCTCCCGGCGGTCAGCCTTAGCATAGCCTCTAACTAAGCTGGTCAAGACCCATTCCGCATTCTGCCAGCCAGTGGCGTCCAAGGCTTCCAGCGCCTTGTTGGTAAAGTCCAGGGTATGACCGCCATCGATATAGCGATGATCGGTGGCGGCGGCGAACAACATCTCAGCAATCTGAGACGGCTCCGCCCCCGCTTGCACCACCGATACTAAACAACGTTCCGCTCCTTGGGCGTCGCGGACTTCAATAAATTGACGGAACCAGCCTTTGAGCAGAGCTAAATCGTTAGGTGTGGTGGGCAAGGGTTGAATGGCAAACCGAGGCGGCGCCCCGGCGCACTCGCGGGCCACGGCGGATAGGCCATGATACAGGGCCCGGGGTTTATCCTCAGAATCCAGATAGGGTAACAGATTGATCATGCTGGTGTGGATGGTCAGACCGGCGCCCCATCCCTCTCGACGGTAATGGGCGCCGAAATCCAGTCCGACCTGGAAGGGAGTCGCTGGGTCTATGCCTTGGGTCAGCAAGGCGATCACAGATTTGGCGACGACTAACGAAATGTTTTGTTCCAAGCCTGCTGCCAAGCGCTGGCGTTGATGAACCAATGGATCAATACGAGGTTTTAGATCGACCCAAACAGCGCCATCTCGCAGCTGTACTGGAAACGCCCGGCCATCGTCCGCCCAAATATCAAACGTCCCACCGCTGGTCAAATCAAATCGGGCATGGTGCCAATGGCAGGTCAAAATACAGTCTTTTAAACTGCCTCTATGCAGCGGGAAGCCCATATGGGGGCAGCGGTTATCGATGGCGTAAATCTTATCGTCAGTACTGAAGAGGGCGATCGCCTGCCCTTCGGCATGAATCACCAACGACCCCTTTTCGCGAACATCGTCGATTTGAGCAACTGGCACATAGTGTTCACTAGATGGTGACATGGTGATATCTCCGTTGAGGGATGAGTTGGGGCAACAAGTTCAGGAGTCAGGAGTCAAGGGATAGCTATTTTTGGATTTTGGATTTTGGATTTTGGATTTTGGATTTTGGATTTTAGATTTTGGATTTTGGATTTTGGATTTTGGATTTTGGATTTTGGATTTTGGATTGAGGCAGGTGCTGGGAATCAGCTATGGCCCATACTCTGAATTCTGGATTCTAAGTTCTGGATTCTATTTCAGGGATAATTTCCCACGTGATGTTAACATTCACATCTTAACTTTCTAAAGATTTATCTATATAAAATATATCATGAGGTAGCTTAAGGGCTGTCATTGACTTTGTAAAGTTTTTCCTTTAAATTCTTTACATGAGAAGTAAGGCAAAAGATAAATCAGCAGTCCGCACTCGACGAGCGATCGCCAACCTGCTCAAACAAGAAGGCCCGATGGACGCCTCGATATTGGCCGCCCAACTCGGCCTTTCGGCCATGGCGATTCGTCAACATCTATACGCTCTGCAGACGGAGAAGTTGGTCACCTATACAGAAGAGCCTCGTCCTATGGGTCGGCCTGCTAAACTCTGGCAATTAACCCCTGCTGCTAACCACTTATTTCCGACAGGATATGCGGAGCTGACTGTGGAGTTGCTCAACGCTATGACTGAAGCGTTTGGCGATCAGGGGTTAGATCGTCTCCTAGCAATTAGAACCCGTCAGCAAATCGCCGCCTATCAAGCTCAGGTCAATAGTCAAAGTTCATTCCCAGAGCAATTACAGGCATTGGCTGATTTACGCACAAAAGAAGGGTATATGGCGGAGATTCAACTTCTAGGCGAGAATTCTTTTTTGCTGATTGAAAACCACTGTCCGATTTGTGCGGCGGCTACTGCTTGCACAGGACTCTGCAGCAGTGAGCTAGAGGTATTTCAAAGCGTTTTGGGCAAAGATGCGGTGGTCGAGCGAACAGAGCACATTATTGCGGGTGAACGCCGATGTGTATATCAGATTTCGTATCAAAAGCAACTTTAGTGGATAATTTTTGGGCCACAACGAGTTCTTGATCGTATAAAATAGGCGGGCGTGTCAAACCATCAAGCACCTGGGAGAATGTATAGATAAAGAGTCTTAAGTGAGAATATATAACGATAGCGGCTGAACAAAACAAAGGGAGGCGATTATGCCAAAAGGTAAAGTTAAATGGTTTGATGCGCAGAAAGGCTATGGATTTATTGAACAAGAACAGGGCAGCGATCTGTTTGTGCATCATTCAGAGGTTCAGAGTGAATCTTTAAACGAAGGACAAAGCGTTGAATTTGAAGTCGGTGAGGGGCGGAAGGGTCCCTGTGCAATCAATGTAAGAGCTGCCTAAGCGGCGAATGCCCCGACTAGTTGGCGACGATGTTTTTCAAACAACCTCTTCGACTCTGGCCAGGACCTTCATTGACGCCAACCCACCTAGGTCAGGGTTGAAGGGACTGGTAGCTATGTCTAGATGTTGCTAATTTTTAGCTGATGTTGAACAACCGCTGCTAATCCTGGGTAAGCTAATCTGCTTCAAATGCCTGATTCATGGGTTGAAACCTGTTCAGGTTAATGATTAACCTGAAAATTTAAATAGCAATTAGCTTAAACTCATGAGTTCATTCCCCCTAGCTGAACTGATTGGCCTTGACCGTCAGCATGTTTGGCATCCTTATGCGGCCATGCCAAATCCGCTTCCTGTTTTTCCAGTTCGCTCCGCCAGTGGTGTGTACATTGAACTCGCAGATGGTCGCATGCTAATTGACGGCATGTCCTCTTGGTGGACTTGCATTCACGGCTATAACCATCCCCGGCTGAACCAGGCCGCCCATGAGCAAATTGAGCAAATGTCTCACATCATGTTTGGCGGGCTCACCCATCAACCGGCGGTGAAACTGGCTAAGCGTCTGATCGAGCTGACACCCGATCCTCTGCAACATATATTCTTCTGCGACTCAGGCTCGGTCTCCGTCGAA
>JAKSDM010000223.1 GCA_022360135.1 Pseudanabaenales cyanobacterium
GGGTTTCCATAATCTTTGAAGAGGTTTTAGGGTTACCACGCCTTTTTCTCAGGAAATGGCTCTTTTCTCAAGTTTCTACTTAGCCAAGAGAATTAGTTCATACGAACTGGCGTCTCATTTGAGACTGATGCAAGTTCTGAGTACAACGAACAACCCAATGAACGTCTCTCTGCTGGATGTCTCTCTACTTTGGGAGCTTGCTCGTCAAATGACCATTGAAGTGAGGCTGCCGTTTTTCTACGAACGCCTGCATGCCTTCTTTTTGGTCTGCAGTAGCGAACAAGGCGTGAAATGTCCGCCGTTCAAACAGGACGCCTTCACGTAACCCCACTTCCAAGGCTCGATCTACAGCTTCCTTGGCGACAATAGTGGCAGGTTTGCTATAGGCGGCGATGGTTTCAGCCGCCGCCAATGTTTCCGCCATCAGCTGATCAGCTGGAATAACGCGAGCCACCAAGCCTGCCCGTTCCGCTTCCTCAGCCCCCATCATTCGCCCAGTCAAAATCATATCCATCGCTTTGGCCTTACCCACCAACTTGGTTAGCCGTTGGGATCCGCCCATCCCCGGTATCACCCCGAGTTTAACTTCCGGTTGGCCAAACCGGGCGGTATCCGCTGCAAAAATCAAGTCACACATCATAGCTAGTTCACACCCGCCGCCCAATGCAAACCCTGCAACAGCAGCAATTTTGGGTGTTCGTAGAGCGGTAAACCCATCCCAACCCGCAAAGAAATCCTCATAAAACATGTCCATATAAGACTTGGTTTGCATTTCTTTGATATCGGCGCCTGCTGCAAACACCTTCTCAGAGCCTGTGAGCACAAAACACCCCACCTCTGGATCTCGGTCTAGATCCTGCATGACTGTAACTATCTCACGCATCATCTTTGTATTTAATGCATTTAGTACTTCTGGGCGGTTTAGCAACAAAATGACTACGCGGCCCTTACGCTCTATCAATATATTCATTGTCGCCTGGTTAAATAGAATGTGTTTGTTCACTGTTTCTCTAGTCTTTCAGGTGCTTCAGACTAAAGGGCGTTCAGCAACAGACCTGATTCCGTTATTACGAATCCCAAATTGCCCCATAGGCAGGAATTCCGCGACTTTCCATACCATAAACCACCGTTCTGGTTAAATTTTGGTTAGAGATGCAAATCACCGCTTCAGCCTGAAATGCTAAGTAGACTGAATAGGTGAGCTTGACCATATCAGGTTTGCCATTCTCACTCGTATCCCAAATGATGGCGTTGGGCTCCGCTGCTAAAATCTCATCCACCAAGGCATCTCCGTAGGTCTTGCGCGGACTGCGGGTTGACCAAATTAAGCGCGCATCTACCTGCTTCGCCAATAGGTGAGGTAAAACCGGGCCAATGCCACTGCCCGTGGCGACATAGAGCACTCGCGTAAATAAGGTTTCAATATTGGCCACTCCTGCCGTGGGAATGCCCTTGACCCAGACATGGGAAGGGGGATTGTCAATAAAGGAGCCGGTCCAATCCCCCGCCCTTGAAATAGTCAGACGAAAGCCATCTTTACCTGGAGATGGCACATTGGCGAATGAATGCCATTCCAAGAGAGGATTGTGGCTAATGGCGGTGGAAGACCCAGGGAACGGGGTCACCCCATAGTCAAATTTAGCTAACGCTACGTGGGATGAGGGCGTCTCAACTTCAACAGGAACTTTGTGCAGCCGCAGCCAAGGAAGCACAATACTGGTGGAGAGAATTGTCAACATCCAAAAACTAGAGGATGAAAACAACGCATGGCTCAAGCTAATATCGCTGCGCTGATCGTTGATAAACATTATAGTTTGCACCCAGAACAACAGCAATGCTGTCCAACCGCCAAATCGATGAGTCACTTCAAAATTATTGTGAAAACGCGACCGATTGCCAGGTAGCGCCATCACAATCATTAGGAACAATATCACCAACAGAGCATAGGTGACCTTGACAGTGGCCGCCGATACACCTGGTAATCCATGCAGGACATGGAAGGTCATAGACACCAACAAGAGCGCGAACCAGATTGTGGCGGATATTGCACAACCACTATGTAACCCGCCAAAGTGATAAACTTTGCCTAGCCTCCAGCGGATCGATAAAGGCCAACTGGTGGGCGCCCGAGTGACGAGCCAAAACAACAGATTAATGACGTGCTGCTGACGAATCAAAATCGCAATCGAGAGATTTATCAGGACAAGATTTGAGAGCGCGCCCAGAGCAATACCACTGCTAGTCCACACCATGCCCCCAGTTAACCCCGCAAGCAGGAAGCCAAAGTTAAACAATCCCACCAGCCAAGCAAGACGACGGTAGTACGACAGAGTATGGTGTTTACCTAGGCGATGTCTACTGCTTGGCTGAGGCAGATCTACCTCTGTGTATTCTTTTAACATGGCGATATCCCTAATTATTCAAACGTGTCAGGACTTACGCAGTGTCAATTTGTAAGTGTCTGTGCAGAAATATTTACAGGGCTAAGTGACTGTATTTGAGTGGTTTCAGCTGCTTTTCTCTGTAATTAATTTTGCCTACCTACTTAAGTCCTATGCCTGCTCTTCTCACGACTATTGGCGGATGCTGCTCAGTAGCGCCTTCTTATCCACCTTGCCTCGAGAGGTCATGGGGAATGTATCCACCGCGATTACGTCAGCCGGGACGCAATAGTAAGGTAATGCTTTAGCCACTGCCTGCTTGGCAAGATTGGCGTCTACAGTTTGAGGACAAACAAAGGAAACCAAATTACGGTCATCCAATTTCAGGGTCACGGCGTGGGCGCACTCAGGGAGGGATTCCAATACCGTCGAGACCGAATCTAGCTCAACTCGAAATCCCCGAATTTTAACTTGATCATCGGTCCTGCCAAAATGCTCAAGTTCACCGTCAGCTGTCCAGCGGCCTAGGTCACGGGTGCGGAACATCATGCGGCCATGGCCCAAAAATGGATCGGGGGCATATCGCTCTTGGTTCAGGCGGGGATTGGCCAGATATCCTGCCGACACGCAGTCGCCGCCCGCCCACATCTCACCGACCTCGCCAATGGCGCAAGGCTGCTGCTGTTGATTGAGGATATAGACGGTGTTGTTGGGGGTGGGCTTGCCGATGGTGAGCCGTTCAGCTGCGGGATAATGGCGCTTCATTGTGTTCACAATTGTGGTTTCAGTAGGGCCACAGGCGTTATAAAAGGTGCAAAACGCCGCCCACTTATCCGCCAAGGCTCTGGGACAGGGCTCCCCCGCCACCGCCACAACTTTGACATTCTGGCAGTGCTCCGGATCAAATGAACTCAGGATGGTTGGGGTGGCGATCACCACATCCACCTGTTGCACCACGGATGCGAATTCTTTACCGCGAATCACCAGTGTGGCCCCATGGGCTAAACAGCCTAAAATTTCCCAGGCAGACATATCAAAGGCAATACTCATCAGCTGAGATACCTTCAAGCCAGGCTGCATGCCTAGATTCCCGGGCTCAGTCAGTAGAATATTGCAGACATTGCCATGGGTCACTTGCACGCCATTGGGCACTCCCGTCGTGCCGGAGGTAAACAGAATAAAGCAGGGATGGTCCCGGCCAATTTCACCCGTTGGCTCAAAGGGTGTCAACCAGTTGTCGTCGAGGGGCTCCTGCATAACTTCATCGATGGCGATGCAAATATGGCCATCTGGGATGGGAACTTGATGTTGAAGCCTTGAAAGCGTGAGGATGACTTTGGTGGATGCGACATCCATGATGCGAAGCAATTGAGTTTCGGGAGCCACTCCAATATGTTGGGGAACATAGGCGGCTCCCACTTTAAGGATTGCGAGGAGGCCGACCAACATGGGAATGGAGCGCTGTAAGAAGAGGGCGACATGATCGCCCACAGAGACTCCATTCTCCATCAGCAGGGCGGCGAAGCGGTTGGCTTGACGGTTGAGGGTTTGATAGGTGATCGTTTCCCCTAAATGCTCTGCCGCGATCGCGTGGGGATTGACTGCGGCCTGAGTTTCAAAGGCATGGTGAATACAGGCGTAAGGCGCAGACACAATTGGACCTTGGCCAAAATGCTCAAAGAGCAATTGATCTGTAGCCGATAAATTTCTCATTGCCTCCTTTGAAAACGTATGGGTAACTAAGGAATGATGAGAATTCTTGAGCCTGGAATGAGTATCTATTAGTGTCAAATTCATTGTTTTCCTATGCTCTTCTGCAGAGATAAATGATTGGCGCAGAAAAGGCCAAAAATTTTAGGGAAGATGGACTTTCATCAAGATGTAATTTCTGATCTTTACCCCTGAATTCCCATAGATGCGATTGGGTTCAATTCTGATTTTACTTTCTGACTCTACCTTTTAAATATGTCGTACTGAGGTAGTGTTCACGATAATCCGCCAAGCAGTCAGCTGAACTTGCAATTGACTTGACACATTCATGTGCAGCCTTGGTTTTGAACCCTATACCTACTTAAGTTCTAAAGACTTTTCTAGTCTAAAAGTGAAAATGGTCATCAACATGGGTCAAAGTTCCTAAATCTTTTCTAGGTCTTTAGTCCTATAATCTTGGGTAAACCTAGGCCGTATCAGCAAAAGGCGGATCGTCAATGAAATGAGCCCGTCCTACCTCCCAAGACAGATGAACGGCAATCGATTTGACGCATTAATGACGCCCTTCCTTGATTTCAAGTTCCAGCTTGAAAACGTCAGTTTCAGATGCTTCCACTTCTGGCTCATGAGTGTTCCTAAGGTTGAGCTTAGGAATCAACGAAATTTTCTTCGGCAAGTGTTAAGTGTTCTGCATCCCCATCAGCTTTGGTTGTGAATACTACCGAGACCACAGCTAGAAGATTCCATGTTAACCATCCTGGTTGATGTCATTGCAGACATTAACCAGGGTGGCAAATCGTTTGATCATTTCTTTAAAGGGGGCTAGACTCTGTATAAAAAAACTCGCAATTTCAGCGATCGCGCCCTGATTTCTGCGGTGTCCATACCGTCATGGAATAGACTGGAACAGTCTCATATCCTACCGAATTCGAACGACAACTAAAATGAATAGCAACGACTGGATCGCATTGTTAAAATCCCCTATCGCTGCTAATTATGATTGTAGAACACAAAAGTGAGGAACTGGAAAAGATTGTTTCTCTTTTCTACTCCATTTCTGCATTCCCATTTACCCTTTACGTGTCTCTCTATAGATGAATGGCCCTGAAATAAGGCATGTGGGCAATGTTCACCCTACGGGATAAGCTGATGTGCATTTAAGCTGCAATATGATTATTCCCCTTGTTCTTTATCTTTCGATGCCATTTAATTACTAATTCACCTTCATTCAACAATCTATCTAATAGATCTTTCAACTCATCTACTGACTTAAATAGTCGATCAGCGATATATTCTTTACAGGAATGCCAGACTAGCTCAATGATATTGTAATCAGGACTATAAGCAGGTAA
>JAKSDM010000330.1 GCA_022360135.1 Pseudanabaenales cyanobacterium
ACCGGCAAAACCGTGGGCTACTTTTGGGATCTTGATGTCCAGCGCCAGAGTCGATCTCTAGTTCTTCAAGCAGCCAGTCCCATAGGGGCAGTGCCTCCGAAGAAGCGAGCCAAGAAAAAATCTGGATTTCGCAGTGGCGCTAGTGGCGGCCGCAATCAGCGACCAAAGCCTAAAAAAGGAGTTAAGGCGGCTTCTACCAATAATCCTTCAACTGTCGTCAAGAAGTTTGATAAAGCTCAGCGTTCTGACGTTTGATAAAGCTACTAACTAGCGATTAGAACTAGGAAGGCGAAATACGTTGATTTGGAGGCGGAAGGCAGGGAATTTGGGTCAGCCTATCCATGGTTTTGTCTGCTGTTCCCTCCATATGCCGCCTACTGTCTACCGTCTACCCTTCTCCCCCTGACTGCTCATCCCTAATCCTGAAGCTTTTAGCTGATATTCACTTGAGAACCCCATAAATCCTGCGGTAAAAAGGTTCGATCTTGGGGAAGAGGTGCGATCGCCGGGGTCAATTCAAACCGTCCTTCACCAATCCATTGTTTCAATTCTGCAGCGACGTGACGAGACAGAAAAAGACTAGATAAGGGGGCTGTGCGAACAGTTTGACCATCAATCGTGATTCGCCCTGATTTGAGTTGAGCGTAACTGACCAAACCAAATGTGGGGCGCACCCGTCGTGGGATCGAAAAGTCCACCACAGGCGCCACTAAATCCTTGTCTTGAACTGCACAGTGGACTACAACTTCTTCATTTAGGATGGGTAGCGGCGTCCCTACACCCAGCATTAGCGAGGAGCCATACCCTTTGAAATAGCAGCCTCTTACCCAACGTGGGTTCATCTGTTTAGCGTCCCCAATCAGGGCGACGGTCGCCGCTGGCCCAATGGGAGTGCGATTAGGCAATCGCTTTTGCAGCGGGAAATGCTGAGTCCCTTCCCAAGCAACGTAGCCAATACCGCCGCCTAGCAAAATCCGGGAGCCAATGCCGATAACCTGCAGGTCGGGGTCATTCATCAACGGCGATAATCCGCCCGAATTGGAATAGACGGCATTGCCTAAACGGGGTTGCAATGGACCCAAATAGGTAAATAAGGGACGATCGCCCCCATTCACTCCGACAATAAAGTTTTGATATAAATTACGCGGATTAAATAAATAAAACTGATTAATTGTGTCGCGGGTAATCGTGGTTTCGAAACTGGCCCTCGGATAACAATCGGTAACTTGCCCTAGTGCTTGCAATTGAACTGGTTTTCCCGCAATCAAATCAGCAATGACATGTCCTCCCCCTCGCTCTCGGGGTTCATCGCCATCAATACTCTCGCCGCCCCGATTATAGTCAGCAATTTGGCTAGCGCCCAGGTAGAGATCGACTGCTCCAAAACCGGCATAGGCAGCTACCCCATCCAATCGACACTGGCGAATTTTAATCGGCGGATCAGTATGGCCCAAATTGATAATGGCCCCCGATGACTCCATTGGTTCGAAAGCGCCTGTGGTTACCACATCCACTTGCTTAGCCGCCTGAGATACGCCAATCTCGCTTACTCGCGCCTTCAGTTCTTCGACGGTCCAAACAACCGCCCGCCGTCGTCGAATTTTGTCGTTGATTTCCTCAATTGTCCGCATAGATGTATTTCCTGTTACTGCGAACCGTTTAGAATCGCCAGCATATCGATTCCCAGAGGATGGCGCGGCGGCGCTTATGAGCGCTGTCGCCAAATTCGCCAAGCCAA
>JAKSDM010001399.1 GCA_022360135.1 Pseudanabaenales cyanobacterium
CAAGCCTAAACGATGATGGATTTGAGGCCGACGTAGATCAGCGTCCACCAATAGAACCCGTTGCCCCATCGCGGCGGCGGCTTGGGCCAGTTGAATCGCGATGGTAGACTTGCCATCTCCGGGCAAGGCTGAGCTAATGGTAAGGGAACGAACCGGCGCGTCGGAGCCCAGGAAACGGATATTGGCGTGGAGTGAGCGGAAAGATTCTAGAAAACTAGAGCCGCCATAGGCGTTAGGTGGAGACTGAGGACTGGGTATAAATTCCGGTATATCCCGGGAGAGAAAATCCGCCATTTTTTCGAAAGGGCTGCGTTTCTGCACTTCTTGCAGCTGCTTATGAAAGGGAATAACGCCCAACAGCGGCAGTTTTGTTTTTTCCTTTAACTCACTCGGAGAGTGGAAGACGTTGTCTAATTTTTCGATCAGCAGGGCGCTGGCGATCCCCAAGAGGACCCCAGCTGCTGCGCCCAAGAGTAAACCGCGAGGGATATTCGGAGAGATGGGCTGCTGAGGTTGAACCGGGGCTTGGATCAATTGCCAGGGAATTTCGGTTTGAGCCTCTTCAATTTGCAGATTTTCGCGCGTGGCTAGAAAACGATTCAGGCTATCAGTCGCCACCTGCAACTCCCGTTGCAGGTCGGTGTATTGACGGGCCAATGCTGATAATTGCTCGACTTGTTGGCTGAGTTGGGCCTCTGCCTGGGCCAGGGTCTGGCTCCGGGCCGCTAAGGTTTGCAGGGCGGTCTGGGCGGCGGCGGTTTCCAGCACCAATACTCGCTGCGCTTCATCGGAGAGCACCGGAATTAAGTTCTCTCGCTGCTCTTGCAACACTTGCATGGCCAGATTTTCGTCGGTAAACCGGGTAGACTCTTCGGCGATTTTGGCTTCCAAATCCCTGATCTCACTGACGATCTGCTGATAAATGGCGGCGCTCTTGAGAATGGCGATTCGCCCAGTCTCTTGTTCCAATTGCTCTAGACGGGATTGGGTGACCGCCAATTCTTGATTGAGATCTAATCGCTTTTGCGCCAATGCGCTTTTTTGGCTGGTCAGCTGCTGGGCCCGGTTCTCGGGCGCTATGAAGTCGTATTGCTGTCGGAAAGCTTGCAGCTGCTCCTGCAATTGGTCAACGCGTCGCCGCAGCTCAGGCAGCTGTTCTTCAACAAACTGCATGCCCTGACGCAAATTCGTTTGCCGCTCATCCAAACTGTATCGCAGATAACTTTGAGCCAGCTGCTGCAGGACAAACTGAATCATTTGCGGATCTGAATTTTGATAGCGGACTTCCAGGATCTTGGTGTCCTTCAGTCGCAGAATGGACAGATCCTTGAGCAGGGAGCCATAGCTGATAGTCGGATATTGCGTTTGCAGTTGAGCGACAATCGGCCCCATTAATTCAGGGCTCTGCAGGACCTGAATTTGGGTTTCATAGTCAAGGTTGGAAGTCCGCCTCAAATTGGAGGTGAGTTCGGCCAATTCGGCTTCAGCCGTGACGGACTCCACTAAGATCCTGAATTTTCCTTCATACTTAGGGGTCTGGGTCAAGGTTGAGGCGGCGACCACAGACCCCACTGCGATCGCCACCCCGGCAATCACCACAACTCGGCGTCGCAAAACCGCCAGCAACTGGCGTAAATCCCACTCGTCGTCGGGCGCTTCAGGCGTTTGCATGAGGGGAATCGGAACCAGTTGAAAGGGCAGGTGGCCGTTCCCATTTCCGTTTAGCGGATTAGGGTGAGGATAGAGATTCTCCATGGAAGTGCATCCTTACTAAACGCAGCTGAACTCGGACCAAGGGGCGAGGCGATCTCGTTAAAACACCCAATCCAGGAATCCTCGGACGCCAAAAATGGCGTTTAGTGGGCTCAAAATTTGCCTCAGTCCATCGGTAACGCTGGCGATGTTAGACCGCTTAACCACAATCACGTCGTTGCTGCGCAGCACTGGGTTGGTTTCTTCGTTGACCCCCTGGGCCAGGTCAACCTCGATCTCCCGGCGGCTGACTGTACCGTCGGGATTGAGGCGAACCAGATCTACCGACCCGCGTCGGGCTCGGTTGTTAAATCCACCCGCCGCCAACAAGGCTTGATTCAAAGGGGTATTGGGCTGAACCTGAACAGTGCCGGGACGTTCGACCTCACCCACGATATTCACCGAGATCTGATCCGGGGAAAAGCTGGCGGCGGCTAGCTCGGTCGCCTCGGCTGGACTTAACTGGGCGACTTCCGGAATGACCACCGTATCCCCTTGTTGCAGGACAATGTCTTGATAGCGATCGCCGTCCTGTAACAGCGCCCAAAGATCAATGTCAATCAGTTGTTCTGGGCCGCTACGGGTAAGACGCCGAACCTGAATGCGGCGAATATCGGCAGTTGGGGTAATTCCCCCAGCCGTCTGAATCGCTTGAGTTACGGTGGGATGGCGATCGCCGCCGCCCGAGCCGGGGCCTAACTGGTGCGGACCGGGTCGCAACACCTCGCCCACCACGGTGATATTGAGGGTTTGGTTGGGATCGGCGACAAAGTTAGCCGCCGCCAGCTGGTTGGTTTCGGCCAAACTGATTTGAGCGGCGGTGGGAATCAACAGGGTGTCGCCATCCTGCAGCGCCAGGTTCTGGCTTAAGTCGCCGTTCTGCAGTAGTTCCCAGAGATTGACTGTGGTCACCAGAGGGGGACCTGAAGCCCGGGGACGCTGCACCTGAATCTGACGCAAATCGGCCGCCTGGGTCAGTCCACCCGCCGCCTGCAGGGCTTCCACGACGCTGGGGAACTGGGCGTTATCCGTCAGAGACAGGGTGTAAAATCCAGGCTGATTCACCTCTCCGGCGATCGCCACCTGCAGCGGCCGCGGTTGCAGCAGCCGCAGGGTGACGACCGAATGGCGCACCAGCGGCGTATATTGGCGGGCGATCGCCGCCTCCGCCTGCTTCAAGCTCAGCCCCCCCACCGAGACCTTGCCAATCATGGGCAGGTTAAGGGAGCCATCGGCCAGGATTTGGTGTTCGCCGCTGTATTCAGGCACGTTAAACACGTCCAGTTGAATGCGATCGCCCGCGCCCAGAATATAGGTTTCATCAATCGCCAGGGAGCGCGAGGCCGCCGCCCTTGGGGCCATGCTCCCGGCCCGCCCGGGAGTAGCAGGGGAGGCAAGCGCTGGGGGCATGACCTGATCCAGCATTGAATCATCCCTGGCGCCGCCGCCCGCTTCCACGGCCTGAGCCAGGAACGAAGGACTCACCCCCGGATCCAACCCGATCCGGAAGTGAGAGAGTGAGGTGGCTGCTGGTGGGGGCATCACCCCCCGATGCTGCTTCCCAGAGAGACTCGACCCACAAGAAGCGGCGAAACCAGCGAAAACGCAAGCCGTAACTGCTGAAACGAGCATGGTGGGATGATTGCTTGAGCTTAATTAATGTGAACTTAGAGCGACAACTTAAAACGACAACTTACAAGCGAGACATGATCTCTGAGAGGGAACTCAGCAGTCAGCAGGCTCCTGACTCTTGTATTCTTGCCTAGCCAGAAAGTTCCAGCTTAAGTGAAGCCTAAACTGTCCCATTCTGCACACCTGATGTCGCCTGAAAAGAGAATTCTCGATTGAATTTTCTGCCTTTAGTGATAACTGACTTTTAAGGAAATAGCACACATTAGCCCAAAAAAAATTGGGGTTCATCCAGAACTTAGAAGGTTTTCCAAAATAGCAATGAGCAGATGGGCGGCTTTAGGAACAACGAAGCTTCCAAGGACAAATGTTATAGGTAGTGTTTTAAGTCTAAAACCAAGAGTTTAATCTCTATATATAGTGTTTTTGAGTTTATTCAAAGCTCAATCTTGGAGCAGTATTGGTAAACATTAGGCTGAACTGACTGAGCTTTGGCTAATTTAGAAAAAAGCACTATCTATCGTGTTTTTGACTACACCCTACACCCCACAACCCACACTCCACACCCCACACCCTGTATAGTTTTTTTAAGATTCTTCTTTTTTTTTTATTTTCTGGAATTTGGCTTGTAGATTTTAGGTTTCTTGGCTTAGGGTTATAAGCGCTTTGAAAGTGAGTTAACCATTCGGGTTAAACCTATCCAGTTAAACAACGACAGTGTAAAATTTTAACCCTTTTTTGAGATTGCATAGGCCGGTTCTTAATCATGTTGCTGGGGATAAGGGGCGTCAGTCCCTCACCCCAACACCATTTAGATGAGCGTCATAAGTTGATGGCGGCGAGGTTCACGCAGGGTCTCTATCGATCATGACTGATTTAATTTATGTGCAGTCTCAAAAAGAATTGGTATTATTATTACCCGATATTTAAGCTTTTCTTGGGGTGCATGATGTTTCTCACGACTCTCCGGTTGTGATTTTTAGGCCAGCTGTAATCAGTAGATTGAGAGTTTGAGGAGCCGCATTTAAGCAATCATATAGGCGTGAATCGATAGGCAAATGTGTGGAGTTGAGTGAATCGAGGGAGTCTAATAATGGCGCCAATCAACTGTGAAAGTTGGAGGCAAATCAGCAGACAGTTTTTAGTCGCAAATCGTCTTTTAATTAGGTCCGCTTTGATCAGTACGGTTTTATCTGTTCCATTGAGTTTTGTTCCATTGAGGGGGAGCGATCTGGGTCAGATTTCTCAGGCCCTGGCCCAATCAGGGTCGCTGTCCAGCGGCGCAGTTATACCAGGAGCGGATCCCCAGCCCCTAATTCCTGTAAGCTCAGCGGTTTCATCCCCTCCTAGCGGCGAGGCGGCGACCGAGGCGCATCCCCTGACGCAACCAAATCAGGGGCGATCTGCGACTCCCCAAGTCCAGGCAAGACCGGCTGAATCGTCCGAGCAGCTCGGCCTCAGTCAGCAGATGACGGGTCCCCCCGCCGCTGCTCCGAATCCGTCCTCCTTAGCTCAACAGACTGGGTTATGGTCATCTGCAGCCCAACTCCTGCTGCAGCCGTTCCAGCGACGGTCGTCCGCCGCCCGGCCATCGAGTTTTCAGTCGTCCGTCGGTCCATTTCAGCCAACCGATCAACGGGCTCAAGCACAAGTGGTTCTGACCGATATTCAGGGACATTGGGCGCAATCGTTTATTCAGCCGCTGATCCAGTTAGGGGTAATTCAAGGTTTTCCCGATGGCGGCTTCCGCCCTAACCAGGCGGTCACGCGGGTTCAGTTCGCCGCCATGGTCCGTAAGGCGTTTGCAGGTGCTCCTGCGGTCCGATCGCCGATTGTCTTTACCGATGTTTCCCCCGACTACTGGGGCTATACAGCCATTCAGGAAGCCTACACCTTAGGGTTTCTGCGGGGTTTTCCAGACAATTCGTTTCAACCGAATAAAGATATTTCTCGCGTTCAGGTGCTGGTGGCCCTGGCCAGCGGCTTAAACCTGACACCGATAGGCAACCCGTCGGCCCTACTCAACGCTAGCTTCGCCGATGCGCCCCAAGTGCCGGATTGGGCGGGGCAGCAGGTAGCGGCGGCGACTGAGCAAGAGATTGTGGTAAATTATCCCGAGGTTAGTTTTCTCCGGCCTAATCGAACCGCCACCCGGGCGGATGTGGCCGCTTTTATTCACCAGGCTCTGGTGAGTGCGGGTTCGTTGCCGACGCTGACTGCAGCTAACCCGGCGGCCGCCTATATTGTTGGGTTTCAACCGCCGGAGCCGAGTGAGGCGGACATTCAAGCCCAGCGTCAACAGTTGCTTTTACCGATACCGCCAGTTGAAGACCGGGCGGCTGTCCAGAGACCTTTTAGGGGCCTCGGCGTTCCTGGCTCTTCGATCAGCACTCCCACGGCCTTTGGCGCAGACTGGGGGGATGTTTTTGTGGGCGGAACCTTCCAGGAGCGCACCCGCTTCACCCAGACTTCGGATGGCGCTGTGGGCCTGGGCTTCGGCTTGGGAGACGCGCAAAGGCTGTTGGGGTTGGAAATTGGGGTGGCGTTTGTCGATCTGGAAGGGGATACCTTCCAAGATGGCGGTTTTAGCTTTAAGGTGCATCGTCAGCTGCCCTTTGGCTTCGCGATCGCAGGCGGGGTGGAGAATGTGATCACGTTTGGCGACACGGATGGGGACCAGAGCGGCTATGGGGTGGTCAGTAAAATCTTTCAATTTGATCAGCCCACTCAGCCCTTCAGCGCCCTGACCACGTCAGTGGGCTTTGGCGGCGGCCGTTTTCGCCAAGAAGACGACCTGGACGAAGATGTGATTAATGTCTTCGGTAGTCTTGGCCTGCGAGTGTTTGAGCCGGTTTCTGCGGTGGTGGAATGGAGTGGTCAAGATCTGAATGCTGGACTTTCCATTGCCCCTTTCCGCAATTTACCGCTGGTGATTACCCCCGCCGCCGCCGACATCACGGACAACGCCGGAGATGGGGTGCGGTTTATTCTGGGGGTTGGCTTTGGGGCTAACTTTAGAGGCTTTTAGGTAGGCTTTTAGGTAGGCTTTTAGGTATTTTTAGGAGGGGATTATGGTCACGTGGCTTCAACCTTGGAGGGCGCCCGGTTTGGGCTTAGGGGCGGCGCTGCTCTTGCTGGGCTCCGCCTGGCCAGTGTGGGCTCAGAGCGGTAACCTATCGGATGTGACGGGCGCCATTGTCACCACCGGTGATATCGCCGGGGGATCTTTCCAGCCTGGGGGGAGGGGAGGCGCGGCGCCGGTGAGCCGCCTCTACGCCAATCCCAATGCTCAGGGGGCGGTCAATACCGCCCTAGCCAATGCAACCCCGCAGCTGCAGGAAATTCTCGGCGTCACTGCGACTGACATCGCCGGACCCTCTGCAGACCAAACCCAAACCCTGATTAATACGTTGTCGAATACCGCCAAAGGGGTGTCGGTGAGCCAGGCTGAACAGTTGGTGGCGGCGCTGGTGCAAATCTGGCAGTCGCAATCGGTGTCTCCGACCCAGCTGTTGAACGCCGTCACCGCGTTTAATGACATCGTGAATACGGCTGACAACGACTACATCCTCAATCCTCCCACCTCGTTGCAACAAATTCGAGCGGTGCTCAACCCACTGGTGCTGGCGGCGCTGGGAGAGACGTCTTAAGCGAATTCTGCTTGAGTTGGCCGCGTCAATACCTGTATGCCCCTTAGGTAAGGCTTGCGAGAAGCGTCATGGTTAAGCAATTCAGGGTCAGTCGTCCCAGCCCCTGGGACTCCAGGGATCTGCTGCCTCTGCAGCTGGCGCCGGAGCGCCAATCTACTCTCAGGCTGTGCATCATCACCCAATTTTATCCCCCGGATTATGCGGCCACGGGTCAACTGATTGAAGATCTGGCCCATCATCTAGGGCGGCGGAATATCCAGGTTGAAGTCTTTACGGGGCAGCCTGGATATGCGTTTGATCGGGCCTCCGCGCCAGTGGTTGAGCAGTTGGGGTCGGTGGTGGTGACGCGATCGCACCTCTCCCGACTCTGGCCCCAACGGATTCGCGGTAAAACCGTAAACGGCTTGCTTTTCTGTCTGCGGGCTGGGCTCTATTTGCTGCGGGCCTCTCGCCGTTGCGATATTCTGCTGTTGACCACAGCGCCGCCATTTCTGCAGATTTTGGGGTACCTGGCGAATCTCTGTTTTGGGGTTCCGTTTGTTTGTCTGCTGTACGATCTCTATCCTGACATTGCGATTAAGCTCGGGGTGGTTTCGCCGCATCACTGGATGGCGTGTTTCTGGCAAAAGATGAATCGGCTGATTTGGCGGCGGGCTGAGGAGATTATTGTGCTTAGCTCGACAATGAAGCGCCGGGTTATGGCCCATTGCCCGGAAGTGAAGGATAAGATTACTGTGATTCACAACTGGGCTGACCCGGCCCAGATTACCCCGATTGAAAAGCCCAGAAACTGGTTTGCCTGGAAATATAGTCTGGTGGAGCCTTTTGTGGTGCTCTATTCGGGCAATATGGGGCGCTGCCATGATATGGCCACGATTTTGGCGGCGGCGAGCCATTTACAGCAGCAGCCGATTCAATTTGTGTTTATTGGCGATGGGGCGCAACGTTCGGTTTGCCTGGAGCAGGTAGACCGGTTGGGGTTAGAGAATTGCCGATTTCTGCCTTACCAGGATCGGGAAACGCTGCCCTATTCGCTGACGGCTTGCGATCTTTCGTTGGTGAGTATTCGGGCGGATGTGGAAGGGTTGGTGGCCCCCAGCAAGTTTTATTCGGCGCTGGCGGCGGGGCGTCCGGTGGCGGTGATTTGTGAAAAGCGGTCTTATTTAAGGCGGGTGGTGATGAAGGTGGGCTGTGGGGCAGCGTTTGAGAATGGGGATGGGACAGGCTTGGCGGAGTTTATTCGCTATTTGAGCACGGATTCGCAGATGGCGGGGCGGATGGGGCGGCGGGGCAGGCGCTGTGTGGAGGCGAAGTTTTCGCCTGAGGTGTGTACGGAGCGATATGCTGAGGTGCTTTGGGGAGCGATTTCCAGGGGGCGAGTTTCGAAGTCGTCGATGTCGCGCGGCATATTTCGGTGAAGGCGGAGTGTGGGGTGTAGGTTAAACATTACTTTCAGTCATGATGAGTCATCACGCTGAAGCAGAATTGATTATTGAGGCGGGTCGCACCGAGCGGCAGTATTGGAAAGACCTGTGGCGCTATCGGGAGTTGTTTTACTTCCTGTCTTGGCGGGATGTTCTGGTGCGCTATAAGCAGACGGCGATTGGCATTGCATGGGCGCTAATTCGGCCATTTCTGACCATGGTTGTGTTCACGGTGGTCTTTGGCCAATTGGCGAAGCTGCCTTCGGATGGAGAGGCGCCCTATTCAATTTTGGTGTTCGCGGCCATGTTGCCCTGGCAGTTTTTCGCCAATGCCTTAACCGGGTGTAGCAATAGTCTGATTAGCAATGCCAATTTAATTTCGAAGGTCTATTTTCCTCGCTTGATCGTTCCGGCCAGCGCGGTGATTGTGAGCTTTGTGGATTTTCTGATTTCGGGGATGATTCTGTTGGGGCTGATGGCCGGGTATAACTTTGTACCCAGTTGGCAAATTTTAACCTTACCGCTGTTTGTGCTCATTGCCTTTGCCGCATCCATGGGGGCGGGGCTGTTGTTAGCAGCCCTAAATGTGCAGTATCGAGATTTTCGCTACATTGTGCCGTTTATTGTTCAGTTTGGCCTCTATATTTCTCCGGTGGGCTTTAGTAGCAACATTGTGCCGCAGCAGTGGCGGTTATGGTATTCGCTGAATCCGATGGTGGGAGTGATTGATGGTTTTCGCTGGGCGATTTTGGGGGGTGAGTCTAAGCTCTATTTACCGGGATTTATGCTTTCTCTTGCTTTAGTGGGTGTTCTGCTGGCTGTTGGAGTTACCTATTTCCGTAAAATGGAGCGAACGTTTGCCGATGTAATTTAGATAGCAGCGGGGTCAAGCTTATCGGCATTTAATTTCTAGGTCAATCAATCCTTGCCCTAACTGGGTTGCAGCGCCCGAATTCTGTAACTTCAATGCACATCAGCTGATCTGTCTTATGAAGACTGAATTCTATGTGATTTCTGAAAAGAAATATACCAAGATGAGATTGCTCCCTCTTGGAGATATTGCCGACAAATTATTTCGTCATATCGTGAGAACATCTGAAGGCCCCCTAAATCCCCCAACTTTGGGGGACTTTGAGGATATGCTCCCCCAGAATTGGGGGCTGGGGGACCGCAAAAACCCCCCGTCGCCTTGCCAATATTTCCAAGTGTTAAATTAGCCAGCAGCAGCAACTTTGGGGGTCTTTGAGTTCATGCTCCCCCAAAGTTGGGGGCTGGGGGGCCTCAAAAGTCCTTCAGGGTCGTTTCTTTCCTGGAAATCACTTTATGTCTGACACAGTTATTCGGGTTGAAAATTTAGGCAAAAAATACGTAATCGGCCATCAGCGGCAGGAGCCCTATGTGGCGCTGCGGGATGTGATGGCGAATGGGGCCAAGTCGCTGGGACGTCGGTTGCTGCAGCGGCAGCCGGATGCCGATCCGACCCGAGAGGAGTTTTGGGCGCTGAAGGATGTGTCGTTTGAGGTGAAGCGGGGCGATCGGGTGGGCATTATTGGCCGCAATGGGGCGGGGAAGTCAACGCTGCTAAAGGTTTTGAGCCGGATTACAGAGCCAACGACGGGGCGCATTTTTCTGAAAGGCCGGGTGGCCAGTTTGTTGGAGGTGGGAACGGGGTTTCACCCAGAGTTGACGGGGCGGGAGAATATTTTTCTCAATGGCGCCGTTTTGGGGATGGGGAAGGCGGAGATTCGGAAAAAGTTTGATCAGATTGTGGCGTTTGCGGAGGTGGAGCGGTTTTTAGATACGCCGGTGAAAAGATACTCTTCGGGGATGTATGTGCGGTTGGCGTTTGCGGTGGCAGCGCATTTGGAGCCGGAGATTTTGGTGGTGGATGAGGTGTTGGCGGTGGGGGATGCAGCCTTTCAGAAGAAATGTTTGGGGAAGATGGAGGATGTGGCGGAGCAGGAGGGGCGGACGGTTTTGTTTGTCAGCCATAATATGGCGGCTGTAGAGAAGCTTTGCAGTCGCGGTATTGTGCTGCAGCAAGGAAATGTGAAGTACATAGGGCAACAAACTGAAGCCATTACTCAGTATTTAACAAGCTTTTCGGAAAGTCAGATTTCATTACGAGATCGCAAAGATCGGCGAGGTTCTGGTGAGGTTAAGGTTGTCGCAATTGAGATCAAAGATGAAGCTGGGTGTTCTCTAGATACCGTCAAGTCTGGCCAGACGATAGATATTTATCTAAACTTTGAGGTCCAAGACCATCATAAGAGCTTTACATCTAGGATAATTGCCAGCTTAGCGGTTAAGACCCCGTTAGAAGTACCTGTTTTCCTGCAACACAATCGCCTGACTCAGGATGAATTTGGTTCACTACCTCAGAGTGGAGCTTTTGTTTGTCGAATATATCGTTTGCCTTTACCTCCTTCTAACTATCAAGTGACTTACTCCCTAATCTTAGATGGAAAGTATCTAGATGCAATGAGCAATGCTGTTGAATTATCAGTGATCGACGGTGATTTTTATGGCTCTGGTGAAGTTCCACCTGTTTCACATGGGGTTTGCTTAGTTGATGCTCAGTGGCGGTTAGAATCTGATGCAATCTCTGAGCTTACGCCATATGACTATGTAAGTTCCAAATTCATGTAGCAGCGCCGAGGAAATGATGAAGGAAACCTTATGGATGTTGCGTTACTGGAGACGTCAATTTGCGCCTCAAAGGTTACTAGGTCGATGGTGTAGAGATATAGCTGCTTGGCGTCGTTTTTGGGGTGCCTACTATCGCTACCAGCAGCTTGCCTCCAATAGTGATAAACAACCCCTGCTGGAACATTTATATCCTTGCTTAGGAGATGATAGTTTAGAAACACCTATAGAACCCATCTATTTTTATCAAGATACTTGGGCTTTTGAAAAAATATTTAATCAAAAACCAAATCAGCATATTGATGTAGGTTCTCATCATAAGTTTGTAGCTTTCCTTTCCAAAGTTATGCCAGTGATAATGGTTGATATTCGGCCATTACCTTTACCATTAGATACTTTGACCTTCAAACAAGGTTCAATCTTGGATTTACCTTTCGCAGATGGTAGTATTGAATCTTTATCAAGTCTTTGTGTCGTCGAGCATATTGGGCTAGGTCGTTATGGCGATCTGCTTGATCCTAATGGAACTGAAAAAGCAATTTCTGAACTCAAAAGGGTGATTAAGCCAAACGGTCATTTGTATTTATCTCTGCCAATAGATGATGAAAATCGTACATTTTTTAATGCTCATAGGACTCTGACTGAAGAATATATAGAGAAATTAATTTTCCCTTTTTCGTTTTTAGAAAAAACTTACATTTATGGCAAACAACTCTGTTTAAGAAAAAAAGTTGGTTTTGGGATTGGGCTATATCATTTGAAGAATACTGTGTCTTAACTTTGAGGTTAGACTTATGGGTATAGTTAGGATGGGACCTCCTACTGAATTAATTACGAAAATAGCTTCAGAATTCAAAGTCCAAAATTTTGTCGAGACTGGTACGTATTATGGAAACACAGCATTTTGGGCGTCTCAGGAGTTTCCAAGAGTTTTCACGATTGAATATTCCAGAGAACTCTATGAAAAGGTTATTCAAGAGTATAGCTATGCAAAAAATATAGAGTTCATATTTGGAGATTCAAGAGTAGTGCTTGATGAGCTAGTAAGTTCTCTGGAAGGATCTACGCTTTTTTGGTTGGATGCACATTGGAGTGGTGGCTCAACTTACGGAAATACTGATCAATGTCCGCTAGTAGAAGAATTGAAAGTTATTAATAATTCACAGTTTGAAAATTTTATATTGATCGATGATGCAAGATTATTTACCTCACCGCCCCAGCCTCCTCACAAAGTAGAACAATGGCCAGACATTGTTACCGTAATCAACACATTACTTTCTGCGAAGCATAATAGATATGTTGTGATTATTGAAGATGTTATTATTTCTGCACCCACTTTTGCCAAACAAGTGGTTGTGCAACATTGCCAAGCTGTTAATGCTAAAGCTTGGGAGGAATATGGACGACAAATAAAAACTTCCGATTTTAAGAAAGGCATGAGCCTGATTTTTCAAGATTTAAGACGCAAAGTAAAATCATCAGTTAAACGATTAAAAAGTTCTTTTTAAGATGTTCAAAAATAATTAACGCTACTTGGTAGTGAGAGACGGTTGATTAGAATCTTTCCGGACATAGAATTTAATGCACAGTGTCCTATTGATGCAGCTGAACTGCACATCAAAGATGTTGTTATTCCTGGGATGCGTTGCCTTGCCGATTCTATCTGTCCGATCTGCAATACTCGCTACTATGTTGATCTACCTGTTGGACATGCTCTATGGTTTCCAACTACTCTCAACCAATCAACAGCAGAGATTTATACTCAGTTCGGTGTGAATTGGTTTAGCCAGCGGCTAAGGGAGAGTTTTTTAGAACCTGTTGAAGTTGAACCGATTCCCATTATTCATAAATTTTTTGATGCTGATCGCATCATTATTCTCAACTGTCTAGATTTCCTTTATGGCCATTCTCTGCTGAAATTACTCAATGTTCAATACTACTTAGATAATCATCCTGAGCTAGGTTGTTGTGTACTGGCTCCAACTCAATTGCTGCATCTAGTTCCGAAGGGAGTGGCTGAAATTTGGGAATTTCCTATCTCGATTAAAGAAGGGTGGAAATGGTATCTCTCCCTGCAAAACTGGATGAGCAAGCAGTTTACCAATTATAAGGAATGCTTCTTAAGCCCTACGTACCCTCACCCCAGTAATCAAGCTTATGATTTGACTCGCTTTGTCCGAGATCTGCCTAATATATTGGATGATATAGAACCGCATAGACCTGTTATTTTGTTCAGCTACCGCGAAGATCGGCCCTGGGGTAACACGCTAAAGAAGCAGCAATACAATCTACAAAAACTCTATAACCAACTCAGCACAATTTTCCCGGCTCTTGTCTTTGTACTGATTGGATTTGGACAACAGGCCAAAATCCATGCTGCTGGTGCTCGTCTGATTGACCTAAGGACTGATAAATTTTGTGTTGAATGCGATCGCCTCTGGCTGGCTTACATGAGTGCGGCGGATTGCGCCGTTGGAGTTCACGGCTCAAACATGCTTTTACCGTCTGGCTTGGCAAGATCAACTGTAGAGCTAGTTCCACGTCTAAGAGTTGGCAACACCGTACAGGATTTCCTGTTTCCTTGGAAGATGAAGGATGTCCGTGATGCACTTCTCTTTTATCGAATGATCTATGGGAATAATAATCTTTCAGATATTGATCCTGTCAAAGTGACAGATTTGATAGTCAATGTTCTTTCTTATTCTGCCTATAATGTCATCATCTTTGGAGAGGGCACTAGCAATGAATTAAGGGAAAGGATACGCATATTGAGAGAAAGTGAGATCTATAAATGTGCGTTAAATGTGGATAGATTAAATATCAGAGATCTCTCTTTCTCAAGGCGGTTGATTAACTATCTAATTAAGATCATACAGAAGTTCTAGTTTGGCATTGACCAATCTCTCAATATATGCTAGCTTCGAGCATCTTATATTTATTCAATGTAAAGAGTTTTTCGGGGTAAGAGTATGAAAGTTGTTGTTTTAGGTGGTGATGGGTTTTGTGGCTGGCCAACGGCCTTACATCTCTCGAACCAAGGTTACGATGTTGCCATTGTAGATAATCTGTCCCGCCGCAACATTGATAATGAGTTAGAGATTCAGTCTTTAACTCCAATTCAACCAATTTCTGCTCGGCTGCAAACATGGAAAAGAATCTCGGGCAAAGAAATTCAGTTCCATAGATTTAATATCGCTAAAGAATATGATCGTTTACTCAATTTATTCTGTAGCTATCAACCAGATGTCGTCATTCACTTTGCTGAGCAGCGGGCAGCCCCTTACTCTATGAAGTCACCGCAGCATAAGCAATATACCGTTGATAACAACTTAAACGCAACCAATAATACGCTCTGTGCCATTGTTGAATCTGAGCTTGACATCCACCTTATCCATCTAGGAACAATGGGGGTTTACGGCTATGGCACCGCAGGCATGAAGATTCCTGAAGGTTATCTAGACATACAAATTATTACCGATGATGGACGTTTAATCAACAAACAAATTCTTCACCCGGCTGATCCTGGGAGTATTTACCACATGACAAAAACTCAAGATCAGCTCTTTTTCTATTACTACAACAAAAATGACAGGGTGAGAATTACTGATTTACATCAGGGGGTCGTTTGGGGTACAAACACACGCGAGACAAAGCTTGATGAACGCCTTATCAATCGCTTCGATTACGATGGTGACTATGGAACAGTCTTAAATCGCTTTTTAATGCAAGCTGCCATTGGCTATCCTCTTACAGTTCATGGTTCTGGAGGACAGACCCGCGCTTTTATTCATATTCAGGATACTGTGCGATGTATTGAACTTGCGATTAACAATCCACCACAGCAAGGAGAAAGAGTCAACATCTTGAATCAGATGACTGAGACTCACCGCGTCAGGGATTTAGCAAATATCGTCTCTAAGTTAACCGGGGCAGAGATTCAATATCTTCCAAATCCCCGAAACGAAGCTGTTGAGAATGAGCTGTACGTTGAAAATAAATGTTTCTTAGATATGGGGCTTAACCCAACTAAGCTTGAGATTGGCCTGATGCAAGAAGTTGTGGAGATCTCTAATAGATATTCTGATCGATGCGATCGCACTAAAATTCCCTGTAACTCTGCCTGGACGAAAACTCAAGAAATAGCTATTGAGCAAACTAATAAGACTTTCTCAACTCTTAATTTAGTAACTTGATCTCACTAGCTAAATCTATTTATCCTTTCTTAGCTTATACACTGAACTGATGGCTTTCACCACCCCTGTGGCATTGATTATCTTTAATCGCCCTGATTTGACCGAGCTTGTGTTCAGTGCAATTGCTCAAGTCAAACCTCAAAAACTCTTGGTTATTGCAGATGGGCCACGTTTTCCTGAAGAAGCTGAAAAATGCCAAAAAACGAGATCGGTTATTGAAAAAGTTGATTGGGATTGTGAAGTCCTCAAAAACTTTTCAGAGAAAAATCTAACCTCCCCAATCCGATGCTCTAGTGGGTTGAACTGGGTTTTCTCAGAAGTAGAAGAAGCGATTATTTTGGAAGATGATTGCTTACCGACACAATCGTTCTTCTACTTCTGCCAAGAGTTACTTGAGCATTATCGTTCTGACGAACGAGTTATGCACGTCAGTGGCAACAATTTTCAGTTTGGTCAACAAAGGGCTAATTATAGCTATTATTTCTCAAGATATACTCACAGCTGGGGTTGGGCTTCTTGGCGTAGAGCCTGGAAGCATTTTGATTTAGACATGAAAACCTGGCCAGAGTTTAAGGCGGAGTACCTACTTAGTTCCACTTGTATAGATCCTTTTGAGCAGAAGTATTGGACTGAGATCTTTGACCGAGTATGGTCTAAACAGTCAATCCACTGGGATTACGCATGGCTATATAGTTGTTGGAGTCAGAATGGTCTGTCGATATTACCTAGTTCAAATCTTGTATCTAATGTTGGCTTTCGTTCAGATGGTACAAGAACTAAGAACGAAAATAGTTCTTTAGCTAAAATAGCTACAAATGATATTTGGACAATGCGGCATCCACCATTGGTCTCCAGGCATCAAAAGGCTGATTCCTACACATTTGATTACATCTTTGGCGGTAATTCAATGAAGGTAAAGCCAACTCTTATCAAGAGAACTCTCCGAAAGTTATCGACAACTCGGGAAAAACTAAAGCTATGGTTCTCAGTCCTCTAACAAGAAGTAAAAATATTTATTTGTTAAAGGTTATCTCAGCCGAAAACATGATTGAAGGTTTAGAGAATAGTTTTAATATTGACATCACTGAAGCACTGAAGAGGGCATCAAGAAATTTACCTCTACAAATGCAAATAAACGAAGTTGAAGTTTTTCTTTCCATTTTGACTTGTTGGTTTAAGCAACCTATATGAGCAGCTACGGAGATTTGCCTGGTACTATAATATCCAAGAAATGGGAATATTGAATTGCCCTCAAGAATTTATCAGAATGCTTAAGTATTTCTCGATTCCGCTAAAGTGTCCCTTAGTTTTGGTCAGGACAAAACCTGAATTGTAAAGTCAAATTTTAGTCCAGAGTACAACGTTTTGAGAACTCGATTCAGGTGCAATTACCCTGTGTAAAGTTATTTGTCTACAATACAGAAAAGCAATCTTTCCCATATGCCCTAATTCAAGTTATGTGTAATCATGAAAAGAATAAAGTCATATACAAGGACATTGTTTAATTCTCTTGGCTTCGATATCGTTCGACATATAAAAACAAAAAATGAAAGCCAAGCTCTCAAAGAAAAATTTCCTTTTGATTTCAATCAAGAAGATATTGAAATTATAAAATTTGTTCAACCGTATACATTGACAAGTGCTGAAAGGTTATTTGGTTTGATTCATGCTGTTAGATATGTTGTGGCCAATAATATTCCTGGTGACATCGTAGAATGCGGTGTTTGGAAGGGGGGAAGTATGATGGCTACTGCCTATACTCTCAAATTGCTCAACGACGAGAGTCGTAAACTTTACCTTTTTGATACGTATGAAGGAATGACAGAACCGACAAAGGAAGATATCACTTATTATGGTACAGATGCTGCAATTGTATTAAAAAATTGTGATAGGGATGATGAATCTTCCTTTTGGTGTCGCGTCTCATTAGATCAGACAAAGAAAAATGTTTATTCAGTCGGTTATAATCAGGAAAATATAAATTTCATTAAAGGAAGAGTAGAGGATACAATTCCTAAATATGCTCCTGAAACAATTTCTATTTTGAGGTTGGACACAGATTGGTATGCTTCAACCTATCATGAGCTAGAACACTTATTTCCGCGTCTGACTCCTGGTGGAGTCCTCATCATTGATGATTATGGATGGTGGAAAGGTGCTCGACAGGCAACTGACGAGTATATTCAAAAAAATAATATCAAAATACTATTGAATCGAATCGACTGTACCGGAAGAATAGCTGTAAAGCTACAATAATGACTTGATGAAGTACTTGAATCTCGGTTGTGGTAATCGTTTTCATACTACCTGGACCAACCTTAACTTTACCGTCACGGGAGAAGGCGTAATTGCCCACAATTTAACTCAAGGAATCCCCTTTCCTGATGCTTCCTTCGATGTTGTTTATCACTCTCATCTACTCGAACATTTCCCCAAAAACTCAGCAGAATTCTTCCTCAAAGAATGCCATCGGGTTCTACGACCTGCGGGGATCTTGAGAGTTGTGGCTCCAGATCTAGAGCAGATTGCCCGAACCTATTTGTTTGCGCTTGAGCAAGCCAACGCGGGGTCTCTTGAGGGAGCCGCAAACTACGAGTGGATTTTGCTAGAGATGTACGATCAAGCTGTAAGGCATACCTCTGGGGGAGAAATGAAGGCATATCTCACTAGAGAAGATATCCCGAATGAAGACTTTATTCTTAAGCGCTGTGGCATCGAAGCCAAAAACTTAATCGAGACTGGTCGCCACCATCGACAACAATCTCAACCCATCAAGGTTCCAGAGAACCGACTGAAAAACTCATTGAGGCGGATTTACCGTTTCCTCCGGTATCAAGCCTATCGACGAGAAATATTGCTTAAGCTGCTTTTGGGTCGGGAATATAGCACCTTACAAATCGGGCGTTTTCGTCAAAGCGGTGAAATCCACCAATGGATGTACGATCGCTACTCATTATCCATGCTGCTTCAGCAATGTGGTCTAGAGCAGATTGTGCAGCGTTCAGCCACCGAAAGCTATATCCCAAACTGGACAAGCTTCAATCTCGATACCGAACCAGATGGCGCAATTTACAAACCAGATTCTCTATATATGGAAGCTCTCAAGCCAGCGGCATAACAGTTGGGCCTATCAATAGGGCGCTTCATCCAATACAACCTCTGTAAACCTTTGACTCCAGGCTCGATCGCCGCCATCATCCTGGCATTCCTCAATGCCAACCCAACGTTTCCTTAAAACATCCTCCCATTCATAAGAAACGTTATAACGTTACTCGATTCCGCTAAAGCGTTACTTATCTCCCAAACCCCATTCATAAGAAACGTTATAACGTTACTCGATTCCGCTAAAGCGTTACTTA
>JAKSDM010000297.1 GCA_022360135.1 Pseudanabaenales cyanobacterium
TATGACGGGGGGGATTGCTTCGACAAGTTGATGCAGTTGCGGGGTTTGCAACCGAAAATTAGCTTTTGGGTAAAGGATGGTCTGGTTGAGGTCATTTCTCCCGCTAAAGTCTGAGATGTTTCGATTCCGCCTCGCTCCACTCAACATGACACCCTGTTTTTACCGTACATAGACAGTGGAATTAATTTTGCGCAACCACTTACACCTTGATATCGAATCAGATGATATCGAAGCGGAAGTCAGCCGGTTAGAGAAGTTGGGGGCGAAACGGATCAAACAGGTCAGAACCTGGTGGATTATGGAAGCGCCGACTGGCCATCGATTTTGTGTGATTCGTCCCCAGCGATCTGAATTTGCCAATGAGGCCAATCAATGGGACGACGATGACTCAAATTTCGTTTGAATCAGATAGATACCCCAATCGTTTCACCAGGAAATTAATGAAAGCCTGAACTCGGAGAGAATGACGGCGATTGGGCAGATAAAGCGCATAAATGCCCGTATCCAGATCGGCTTGAGGATAAAACTGAAAATCGTTCAGTACCGCTTCTAACCTGCCAGCCCGAATGTCTTCACCAATTAGCCAAGTGGGCATGAGAATCAGTCCGGCCCCATCGAGACAGACCTGCCGCAACACTTCTGAATTATTCGCCACCAGTGAGCCCTTAACTTTAACCTCGCATACTTCTTTATCTTGCTTAAATCGCCAGATTTCATGGCCTGTGGAATAACTAAAGCACAAGCAATTATGCTGGGCTAACTCATCAGGATGGTTGGGTTGGCCATGTTGTTGAAAATAGCTTGGACTGCCGCAAACTCTGCGGGTATAGGAGGCGAGTTTACGGACCAGCCAAGTGGCGCCAGAGCGATCCAGATTCCCTAGTCGAATAACGACATCCAGTTCTTCTTCGACCGGATTTGATAATGCGTCACTGAGCTTCAAATCAAGCTGCATTTCGGGACATTGCACCAGAAAATCTCGAATGATGGGGACCACATGAATTCGTCCAAACGCCACAGGCAAACTCACCCTCAACAACCCTCTCGGCGTTTTATCCTGCTCTGAGACTAAGCGATTAGCCGCTTCCACATCCTGCAGAATGGGCGCCACTTTGTCGTAATATTTGCGGCCTTGAGGGGTCGGTGTCACGCTGCGGGTTGAGCGGTTAAGCAGTTGAGTCTGTAGCTGTTTTTCCAACGCATTGACCTGACGGGTTACAGAAGAGACGGCAACTTCTAACTGCCGCGCAGAGGCAGAAAAGCTGCCCGTTTCAACCACTTTGACGAAGGCTTGCATAGCAGCGAATTGATCCATGAGGGGAATCTATCTTTGCGTAGATTGCAAAAGTGTTTAGCCTAAAAGCCATATTATCATTACTTGCGAGCGAGGTTATGGTGAGAGAGTCAAGAGTTGAGGCAACCATTATGACGTTAACGATTGAAATTACTTCAGATTTCATTTGTCCCTGGTGTTTAGTCGCAGACAAACGGTTGAACCAGGCGATCGCTCAACTTAATCCCGCTATCAACATCCAGCGCATTTGGCGTCCCTTTGAGTTAAATCCGGATATGCCGGAAATGGGAATGGATCGCAAGACCTACCGCAGCCAAAAATTTGGCAGTTGGGAATACTCGCAGCAATTGGACGCTCAAACCATCCAAGCCACTCAGAACGATGGTGTTGAGTTTCGCTATGACCTGATGACCACTACCCCCAACACCTTAAAAGCACATCGCTTAACCTGGTTTGCGATGCAGCAGGATAAAGCGGCGGAAATGGCGGAACGCATTCTCAAAGCTTATTTCACCGAGGGATACAATATTGCTGAGATTGAGACCCTAGCTCATCTAGCCGCTGAGGTTGGCATAGATGCAGACGCGGCAAAATCATTCTTGTTGTCTGATGCAGGGATTCAAGCGGTGCGGGAATTGGAGCGTCAGGCAATCGCTCAAGGTATTCACGGTGTGCCTGATATCCGCATCGGTAAAGAAGTTTTGTCAGGCGCTCAATCGGTTGATGTTTTCCTGGCGGCTTTGCAAAACGCAGTACATAGATTAGCCACTGCTTGAGGGTGTAAGGGCAACGGCAGTCACGTTTGTTCATGCATATTTAGGGGAATTAAGATGAACACTACAGGGAACCAGGCAATTATAATTGGCGGTTCATTGGGTGGATTATTCGCTGGCATCTTGTTGCGCTCAATTGGTTGGGAGGTCGACATTTACGAGCGATCGCCCCACGTGCTTGACAGTCGAGGGGGTGGAGTCGTGCTGCAACCGGAGGTGGTGGAGGCATTTCAGCGGGTAGGCGTGGTGTACGAACCGCCGCTGGGTGTGGTGGCGCACGAGCGATATTACCTAAAACATGACGGCGGTATTGCCCATTGGCTGCCAATGCGTCAGACCTTGACCTCCTGGAATTTGCTGTACGGCAGTATGAGCCGACATTTTCCAATAGAGCATTACCATCAGGGAAAAAACCTGATTGAGATTCAGCCTGACCGTGAACAGGTGACGGCTATTTTTGCTGACGGGACGCGGGCTAGGGGCGATTTATTGATTGGCGCTGATGGCGCCAACTCAACGGTGCGTCAATGGCTCCTGCCCGATTACAAACCTGACTATGCAGGTTACGTCGCCTATCGTGGCTTAGTGCAGGAAACAGAACTTGACAAAGCGACAGCGGCCCTTTTTACAGAACGTTTTGTCTTTTACCAATTTCCCAATTCCCACATTCTCCAATACGTGATTCCAGGGGAAGATGAGTCGCTTGTTCCTGGAGGACGTCGGTTTAATTGGGTCTGGTATGTCAACTATGATGAAGCAACAGAATTGGCGCCCATTCTCACCGATAAAAATGGTAAACGCCGTGACTATTCCATTTCGCCGGGAATGATCGCGCCGGAAGTTGAACAGCAGATGCGATCGTATGCCAATCAAGTCCTTGCCCCCCCCTTTCAACGACTGGTTGCCGCCACCCAGGAACCCTTTGTTCAAGCCATTTTAGATTTGGGCGTACCCCAGATGGCGTTTGATCGAATTGCTCTGGTGGGGGATGCGGCCTTTATTCCTCGTCCCCACACGGCAGCAAGCGTCTCAAAAGCAGCCGCAAACGCGATCGCCCTTGCCGATGCATTGTCAGCCCACAATCACGATGTTCCCAAAGCGTTAAATGCCTGGGAAACTGATCAGCTGAGATTGGGAATGCATTTGTGGAAAGCAGGACAGGAGCTGGGGGAACGCTCTCAGTTTATGTATGGTAAACAGCGATCGGAAGGGGAAGGGATTAGCGTCAAAATAAAGTCTTAGTAGAAGACGGTGGATAGGAGGTTATTTAGCTGCAGACTGTAGAGACGGCGCTGACGCCGTCTCTACGAACAAATTATCGGGCTTATCCGCATAATATTGGGTTAGATCGGCGGATTCGCAATGGATGTTAAGATCTGTTTCCAAGATAGTTTGAGGGCAAGGGGTAGGGGATGATCAGTAGGGCTTCACCCTTTCTCCTGAAAAACTTGATTAAGCCATGATTTCAAGAATTCAAAGCCTAATTTAATTAAATCCAGAGTGACCTTTGCGGCCTTAGATCCAAGTTCCTGCAATTCCACTTTGAGCTGAGCCAGCATTTTTGCCTGGTTGCTTTTTTCAGCCGAGAGCACAGATACTTTTTCAGCTAGCGGTTTGATTTCGTCAGAAAGCTCACTCTCACCCCTTGCAGGCTTCTCAATCTCTACCTCCCCCTGCTGGCTAGAGTCAAGTTCCGTCGAGATATCTGTCGAGTGGTCTGAGGTCTCCTCTGGGGCGGCGTCGAAGATTGACGGAGTCGGCTCCAAATCAGTTTCCTTAACCTCTGATTGGATCTCAGCTATCACTTGCTTGCCGTTTTCGCCTACTGGCGGTGTCCGTTTCTCTTCAGCTGGCGGTTTGATTTCGTCGGAAAGTCCACTTTCATCCTTTTCAGGCTCCTCAATCTTTTCAGGCTCCTCAATCTCTACCTCTGCTTGCTTGGAGTCAAGTTCCGTTGAGATATCTGTCGAGCTGTCTGAGGTATTCTCTGGATCGGCCTCGGAGATTGGCAATGCCTGCTCCAAATTAGTTTCCTTAACATTGATTTCCTTAACGCCTGCTTGTATCTCAGCTATCACTTGCTTGGCGTTTTCGTCTATTTGTGGGGCTCGTTTCTCCTCAGTTGGCTGATTGATTTCGTTGAAAAGCTCACGCTCATCCTTTGCAGACGCCCCAACCTCGGTATCTGACTGCTTACCAATGTCTGGCTCTGTCAAGATATCCGATGTAGCCTCTATAGTCTCTGATATTTCATCAGAGGTTTGAGGAACCGCTTGAGCATCTGCCGCTTCGGCAACCTCCTCTGCAGAATCCTTGATAACTGCTGGGCCTGCATCAGGCTGCCCGTCATCAGCCTGTCCGTCAACAATA
>JAKSDM010000218.1 GCA_022360135.1 Pseudanabaenales cyanobacterium
GTTCGTCGTTCATTCAGTCCCAGTTGCACGCTCCGACGATTCCATCCCATAACGGTTTCCGCTTTGCGAGCTGAACCGTTAAAGTAATCTTCAGTGACCCGCGCCATGAAGTCTCGTTTATGGAAACCTGTAAGTTTCCAGTTGACGTCTTTGAAGGTAGATTTGAGATTGTCAGTTAGTATCACCCTTAAGTACCCAAAGTTAGAGATTAGAGCAGAGGAGTTTTTTTAATTCATCTTCTAGGATGAATGGTACTTTATTTTTCCGCAAGTCCCCAGGATCCAGACCTATCGGCTGAGGAGATTGCGACTCAACTCATCAAGGACATACACAACCGACAGCAGTATTCAAAGGCCCGAACCTTATTGAAACACATCCAAACCATTGATAAAGACGCCGATCTCTATCCCAAAACGCCAGAGATTGAACAAGATATCGATATCGTAATCCAAAAATGGCGAGCCGCCCACGAATTAGAAGACGGACTCAATGCCTTAAACGAAGACCGTTTTGAAACAGCCTTGAGGCGATTCACCATCGCTCAGAGGCTTGATCCAGACATCGACATCACTGCCCGCCAATGGGAGTCCCTCTGCTGGCGCATTATGACTGACGGCATTGCTGATTCCTGGGATGAATTAAAGACTGTAATATCTATAGCTTGGTTCGAAATCAACCGTATTCAGCAACACCTGACTGACAAAGAAATCCCTGTATTTTTGGGTGCTTGCGATGCCGCCGTCAACCGCAACCCCAACCACGGTGGCTATCGCGATAGCCGGAGCCTGGCCCGCGCCCTCACCGGCGACACCACCGGAGCCATCGAAGACTTCCAAGCCTACATTGACTGGAGCGGCAGTCCTCCCCGCCGCAAACGCCAGCGCCAAGAATGGATTGAGGCGCTCGAAGCAGGCGACAACCCCTTCACCGACGACCTCCTCAAACAACTCCGGGAAGAATAAGGAACTTTTTAAAGGACACTTTTGGCTGAGACCGGGGGTGGGGTGTAGGGTGTAATCGGATAAGATAACCCATGATTGACTATGACTTCGTCACCGACCCCAGCCGCCTCAAAGGTTGCCTCTTTGCGATCGCGCTCCCCCAGCGAAATTATCCGGCGAGTGGGCGTTATTGGCGGTGGACAACTGGCCTGGATGATGGCCTTAGAGGCGAAAGCCTTGGGCATTGAGCTGGTGGTGCAGACGCCTAATGCCATTGATCCAGCGGTAGCGATCGCAGCTGACGCTATTTTCGCTCCGGTTGCAGATGCGGCCGCCACCGCCCAATTAGCCGCCCAGTGTGATCTAATCACCTTCGAGAATGAATTTATCGATCTGCCCGCCTTGGCGGAATTAGCGGCCAAAGGGGTGCAGTTTTACCCCCAGCTAGAAGCCTTGGCTCCGCTGCTGGATAAGTATGATCAGCGATGTTACCTGGATCAAATCGGTTTGCCGACACCGCGATTTGTTCCATTGGCGTCTGAGGCGGATTTGCCTTCCCTGCAGCAACAGGCCGATCAACTGGGGTTTCCGCTGGTGCTAAAAACCCGACGACTGGGCTATGACGGTCAAGGCACCTTCATCTTCAAGGATGTCGCCCAGTTAGAAGTCACCTGGCGGCGTCTGGGATATTCACCTGTCTTGTTAGAAGAATTTGTTCCCTTCGAGCGAGAGTTGGCTGTGATGGCGGCCCGATCAGTCAATGGAGAGATCATCGTCTATCCCGTTGTGGAGACCCAGCAAATTGATCAGGTGTGCCGACGCGTCTTAGCGCCTGCTTCAGTTGCGGTCACTGTGGTCAAACAAGTGCAGGCGATCGCCCACACCCTGCTAGAGAGGCTTGAGGGGATAGGCGTCTTTGGCGTCGAACTCTTCCTCACCCCAGACGGACAAACCCTTGTCAACGAAATCGCTCCCCGTACCCATAACTCTGGCCATTATAGCCTCGACGCCTGCTATACCTCCCAATTTGAACAGCAATTGCGAGCCGTCTGCGGGCTGCCTCTGGGTGCTGCCGAAATGCGTTACCGGGAAGCGGCCATGATCAATCTATTGGGCTTTGAAAAGCGCCAAAGCAACTACATTGAGAAACGCCAGCAACTCGCCCAAATTCCCAATGCCCACCTGTACTGGTACGACAAAACAGAATCTCGCCCGGGTCGCAAACTCGGCCACGTTACTGTTCTTTCAGATACAAGGTCAGGAGGCCCTGACAGACCGATTCAGCAGATTGCTCAGGAAATCGAATCAATTTGGTATGAAAATGGTATCTGACCAACCCTAAACCCGTGATATAGAAGGTCAGTTCTTCGTTCTTTCTTGATTTCTCCAATGAATTTTCTAAAACCCCTTGCACCTACCCGGGGTGAGTTGGTTAAGATAGACACCAGTTCAACTGCGACGTTGGTGACTGCCAATAATGTTTTATGATCTTGCTTTTTGAATGAAGGTGTCGAGCTATTCTGGTGGCAGTAAACCGGGCTTGTACTCGGAAACTTTAAATCAGAGTCAAGGCGCCTACCTGGGTTTCCCAGGTCAAAAACTGAGGTAAGACGGCGTTGCGGTGAACTTTTAAGCATTATTTTCCCTTGTCCCAAAGGACAAGGGAATTTTTGCAGGTTAGGATAACAGACTAGGATAAATAGGATAAAGGGGGACAGGTGCTGTCATAATCGATTCAGTTGGTTTCACTGCAAGGCGTTAAAGTCTATCGAAATGTTTTTGCTTGAAGCTTTGGTTAGGGTGATTTAGGCATTTGATTTCTCCCCAATTTCCCGCTCAGGTTGTTCAATTTGATAACGGTCTCACTGTTATCCATCAGGAAATATCAGCCACCCCCGTGGTAGTGGCCGATGTTTGGGTGCGTGCTGGTGCGATCGCAGAGCCATCTGCATGGTCTGGCATGGCTCATTTTCTGGAGCATATGATCTTCAAAGGAACTCATCATTTGGCTCCGGGATTTTTTGACCAGGCGATTGAGAGTCGAGGCGGTATGACGAATGCCGCTACCAGTCACGACTACGCCCACTTTTTCCTGACCATTGCAGCAGATGCTTTACCGAATACCTTGCCCTATTTGGCAGATCTCTTACTGCACGCTTCTATTCCAGCTGACGAATTTGTACGCGAGCGAAATGTGGTCCTGGAGGAAATTCGCCAAGCCCATGATGATCCAGACTGGCTAGGGTTTCAAGCCCTCTCCGAGCAGATCTATCAGGACCATCCTTATGGGCGGCCAGTGTTAGGCACAGCGGCAGTCTTGAACCAACGTTCTCCAGAAGAAATGCGCTGCTTCCACCAAGCTCATTACCAACCTGATAAGATGACTGTTGTCCTGGTTGGCGCTATCTCGCTGGAGCGAGCATTAGAGATGGTAAACCAAACCTTCCGTCCTTTTGCTCAACCGGTTGATTGTCCTGGTGATAGTGCTGTTACAGTGCCCGCCATTCAGGGTGTGCAGCGGCAAACGCTGCGACTTCCCCGATTAGAGCAGGCTCGTTTAATCATGGCCTGGGTTGGCCCCGGGGTCGATCAATTGCAATACTCCTATGGCTTGGATTTACTTTCTGTACTTTTAGCAGAAGGTCGAACCTCACGGCTGGTGAGAGATTTGCGGGAAGAACGTCAACTGGTTCAAGAAATCTACAGCAGTTTTTCTCTGCAGCGGGATTGTAGCCTCTTGACCATTAATGTCTGGCTTGAGCCCCAGGAAGTATCACGGGTAGAGGGGTTGATTTGTGATCAAATCGCTGAGTTGGCTACTCACCCAATTCCAGAGGTTGAGCTATCTCGCTGTAAACGATTACTCTGCAATGATTATGCCTTTTCCACGGAAACGCCTGGTCAGCTGGCGGGGCTCTATGGCTACTACAGCACAATTACCCATCCTGAACATTGCGTAGACTATCCCCATCAAATTCAGTCTTACCAAGGGGATGAGTTGAAGCAGCTCGCTAGTAAATATCTCTCCCCCTCTAACTATGTGGCTATAGAGCTGCAACCTGTCTGATGGGGAAATTTCCCTGGCCGCTTTAGCATCCGGATGATGCTGATTGTTTCAATGCTCTAATTTGCCTATATTGATTGTCGTGTGATTTCATCTACTCTCTCTGTCAATAACCAAATCATTCATCGCACCGTCCTGCCCAATGGCCTGGTGATTGTTGCAGTCGAAAATTCAGCTGCTGATATCATCGCCGCCCGAATTTTTATCCGAGCCGGCTCCTGTTATGAACAGCGGTCTCAGGCAGGGCAGTTTGGCCTTTTATCCGCCCTCCTGACTAAAGGCACACCCCGTCTTTCTTCCTTAGAAATTGCGGAACAGGTGGAATCGGTAGGCGCCCATTTGGGCGCAGACACCTCTACTGACTACAGTCTTATGAGTCTTAAGACGGTCTCCGCTGATTTCCCAGCGCTCTTTTCCCTGGCGGCTGAGTTGTTGCGATCGCCAAGTTTTCCCCAATCCGAGGTGGAACTGGAGCAACGATTAACGGTGCAGAGCCTGCGATCGATGCAAGAACAGCCCTTTACGGTAGCCTACAACCAGTTACGCCAGGTGATGTATCGGGATCATCCCTATGCCTTACCGGGTTTGGGTACAGAAGAGAGTGTTCTGGCCTTGGATCGGGAGATGTTGCATCAAACCCATCAGACTTACTTCCGGCCAGACAACATGGTGGTGAGTATTACGGGACGGATTGCCCCAGAGCAAGCTGTTGCTTTAGTAGAGCAGTTTTTGGGGGACTGGCGGCCGCCGACTAAACCGCTGCCGCCGCTAATCTTTCCGCTACTCTCTCCTAATCCCTGTCGGATGGTTATTCCCCAGGAGACCAATCAGTCTATCGTGATGGTGGGATATCTAGCGGCTGCTGTTA
>JAKSDM010000390.1 GCA_022360135.1 Pseudanabaenales cyanobacterium
CCAATCAACCAGTTGAGTATTGACGTAGAAAGGCGTGTTGGCGAAATCAATCTCGGGATTGGGGGCTTCAAAGTTTAAACTCGGCGGCAATTGTTTGTGATGCAACGCCATCGTAGTTTTGATCAAGCCTGTAATGCCAGATGCACAGTTAAGGTGCCCCACATTGGTCTTGGCTGAGCCAATGGCGCAGAACTCTCGCTTTTGCGTATTAAATGCTTTTTGTAAGGCGCGAACTTCAATTGGATCACCCATAGGCGTTCCCGTTCCATGGGCTTCAATATAGGAGATTGTTTCTGGATCGAATCCAGCAAAGTCTTGGGCCTCGGCGATTACTTTAGCTTGACCATCTACACTGGGAGCCGTGAAGCCAACCTTATGCGATCCATCGTTATTGATAGCCGACCCCTTAATGACTGCATATATATAATCGCCATCCGCTAAAGCATCTTCCAGTCGTTTGAGCACAACGACGCCAAGTCCACTGCCGAATACTGTGCCTTGCGCCTTGGCGTCAAAGGTGCGGCAATGGCCATCCGGGGAAACGAATCCATCTTCCTGTAAATACCCTGTAATGTGGGGAACCAGAATGCAAACACCTCCAGCTAGGGCCATGTCGCATTGATAGCTGAGTAACCCCTGACAGGCTAAATGCACTGCCACTAATGAGGTGGAGCAAGCTGTGCTGACATTGACGCTTGGCCCCTTCAGATTCATCTTATACGAGATCCGAGTAGGAATATAGTCTTTATCATTGCCAATGCCTAAGGCATACCAGCCGATCGCGTTTTCGATATAACTTCGATGGTCAATTAAGCTTCTGAGCAGATAAGTACTGAGATGGCCGCCTGCATAGACCCCGATCCAGCCTTCATAAGCGCTGGGATCATATCCAGCGTGCTCTAACGCACTCCAGGAACTCTCTAGAAACAACCGATGTTGAGGATCGGTAACAGCCGCTTCGATGGGGGAGAGATCGAAGAAATCGGCATCGAATTGATCGATGCCATCCAGCACAGGATTAGCTTTGACATAGCTGGGAGAATGAACCAAAGATGGATCAACGCCAGCCGCAATCAATTCCTCATCTTCAAAGAATGAGATCGATTCGCGACCGTCCCGCAAATTCCGCCAAAACTCAGTAACGGTCTTAGCGCCAGGAAATTGCCCTGCCATGCCAATGATGGCAATTCCTTGGAATGAATCACTCATGCTCTCATCTCCTCCGCTTCTTCAATGAATTCACAACTGTTCCGCAGATTCCGCCAAAACTCAGTAACGGCCTTAGTGCGAGGGAATCGCCCTGCCACGCCAATAACGGTAATTTCCAGCAGCGAGCCGCTTATGCTCTCATCTCCTCCGCTTCTTCAATCGCATAGCTTTTAAGGCTTCTTTTTGCTTGTTGTTGCGATCGTGAACCTCTTCGAGTTCAGGTTCTTCGGTTTGCTGATGGCTCAAATGGGCGGCCAATGCGCTCACAGTTGGATAATCAAACAGTTCTGCCGTTGAGATACTGCCTTGGACGACGTCTTGCAATTTGCTCCGCACCTGCACAATTCGTAGTGAATCACCACCCAGTTCAAAAAAGTTGTCGTGAACCTTGACTCGCTCAAGCTCAAGTACTTCTTGCCAAATTGCCGCGATTGTTTGCTCCATTTCATTTTTGGCAAGTGCAACCGGTCGGTTGGGTGAAGAGGACGGCGATGGATTCTGACGACTGACAGGAGTCGGGGGAGGGAATTGACGCTCTGACTCTATTGGCCGCAGGATACTACGTGTGGAAACTACAATTTGTGGCAGAGTCTGAGCCAGGACACGCTCGAATACTTCTATGCCTTCAGACGGCGACATGCCATGATTTCGGAGTGCTTCCCGAGCCTTATTTTTAATATCTATTGATTTAGTCGATTTTGGTTGTGGTATTTTTTTCGGTTGCTTTAGTTGCTTTGTCCCAATGAGTGTTTTGATTATTGCTCGATCAGATAAAGACACCACGAGTTTGCCGATGTGCTTAGCTTGCGCCATGTAGCTAAAAGCATTTTCAACTTCGGTGGCTGCAAAGATGCGGTGCGGTAACGGTTGGAATACACCAGCTTGAAATTGCTTCACTACTGCTTGCCAAACAGAAGTAAAGTCTGGATGTTCTGGTTCTGCCTGAATGGCGAAAAATGAAAGCCGCTTTTCAAACACACCGAGAGCCAAAGAACGGTTGCTCAAAATATCACGTACACCCAGTTCTAAAAAGCGTCCATACTTCGCCAGAACAGACAGGCTTTTATCCATGAACTCACCGCTCAATGAGTTCAACACCACATCCACGCCCCGTCCATGAGTACAGCGCATCACGGCTTCAGCGAAGTCCAACGAACGAGAATCAAATACGTGCTCAATACCAAGCGCCCGCAGATAATCTCGCTTTTCTTCAGACCCGGCTGTTGCGATAATTGTAGCTCCTACTGATTGAGCGATTTGCACCGCCGCCATGCCGACCCCGCCTGCCGCTGCATGGACCAATACTGTCTCACCAGCACGGAGCCGTCCATGATGAATCAGAGAAAAATAGGCAGTCATGAAGGCGATTGGGATGGTAGCCGCCTGTTCAAATGTTAAGGCTGGCGGTTTGGGGGCAACCAGAGAGGCTTGGGTAATTGTAAATGGACTGAAACAAGACCTGCCAAAGGCAATTACTGGATCGCCGATCGCCAATCCTTCAACCCCTTTTCCCAAGCGAGCCACCCTGCCTGCGCATTCAATTCCGAGTTTAATGACAAGGTTATCTGGATTGGGAATCAATCCCAGCGCAAATAGGACTTCTTTGAAGTTAAGCGCCGTGGCCTGGACTTCAATTTCCACTTCCCCCTCACCTGGAGGTTGGCGCGAGGCGGCATAGTAGGTCAAGGTGTTGAGTTGACCAGGGGAAGCTACACTCAGATACCCATTTTCAGGCTCAACTGTTGTGGATTGAGGGGGCGCAGCCAGATCGCCCTCAACTCGCCTGAGGGCATAGTCCTCAATTTCAACCAGTGTTTGGCCCTGCTCATCCAGTAGCGTAACGTCAAATCGCAGGGTATGGGTTTGAGCTGAATTGGGTTCAACGGTGCGAATGTGACTGTAGAGCTTAGCTGTAAGCGGCGCATAGTAGCGCAAGCGCTTATAGCTAAATGGAATATGCTGACCATCATAGGTACTGGTGAGAAATCCAACGGCGCTGTCGAGCAAGGCAGGATGCAAAAGATAGGTTTGCAGATCTGCAGTATAGTTGGTTGACAATTCTAGTTGAATTAAGCCTTGATTGGCGCCAAGATTGGCTTGCTTCAGCGTACACCAGCGAGGACCATACTTGAAGGCGCCGAAATGAATCTCGGTTTTGGCTTCAAAGATGAGAATCTGCTGCTGACAGGACGTTGCGATCGCCTTAACATCATGGGTTTTGAGCGGTTCGGCAGAGACGGATGCAATCTCTCCTCGAGCATGTTCCTGCCATTGCTCATTATCTGCTGATGAACTCAGAACAATAAATTCGAAGCCACTACCCCGTAGCTGGAGCTGAACTTTTAGCTCAATCTCCCCTGCTTGATCAATCACTAATGGCGTCAAGAAGGTGACTTCTCGTAGCTCGCAGGCTGAATTTCCGGTATGTTCGGTGTAAGCGGCTCGCGCCAGCTCTAAGTAGGCCGTACCCGGCAGCATGGGTTTTCCCATCAGGCGATGTTCATCCAATAGCCAATGGTGATTGGGATCAAATCGAGCTAGATAGTTGATCTGATTTGTGTCTACCTGACATTGGTGAAAAAAGGGATAGGTTACGGCCCTTGATGTTGGCGTCGATGGGGCTAATTGCTCGACAGCTGCTGCTCCCATCCCAACGGTTTGCCAGGCGTCCCAGTTCACAGAAATAGTACAGGCGCAACCACTGATTTGACTGTGGGCGAAAGCATCTAAAAACGCATTGGCTCCGGTGTAATCGACCTGTCCAAAGCGCCCCTGAATCGCCGTGACCGACGAGCATAGCAAAAAGAAATCGAGTGCTTTATCGGACAATATTGTACTAAGAAC
>JAKSDM010000669.1 GCA_022360135.1 Pseudanabaenales cyanobacterium
CTCTGGGTTGTTCACCTGATTTTGTACACAATTGGCACAATTTCTGACTCATAGCACGAGCAGTTGAGCACATTCGCAAAACTATACCGTCAAAAAATAAGATTTGCCCTATTCATAGAAATTGTGTGAGAAATTCGGGATGAATGTGCATTCAAGTTGCATGATCCGGGCGATGACCCCAGTCATGCCAAGAATTGGCCTGGAAATTAAAATGACGATTAGCGCACCATGACAACATTTAAAACATCCTCTCATCAGCAAACTTCAACGAATTCGCCAGAGTATCAGGTTCATCCCCGACTGGACTGGTTAGGAGTTTTGCTAATCATTTTGTCGGCAGCGGGTTTTGGTACTTTAGGCATCTTTGGTAAATTTGCCTATGCACAGGGCTTTAACATCGTCAGCAGTCTTTTCTGGCGAGTGGGAGGAGCTGCCGCCATGCTATGGCTATGGCTAATTCTGCTCAATCAGTGGCAAATCCGGAGACGGGTTGCAACAACTGCTTTTTGGCTGGGCGCTGTCGGCTATACCCTGCAGGCTGCACTTTTTTTTGGGGCGTTGTTCTATACCAGTGCAGGAATTGCAGCACTGATGTTTTTTACCTATCCAGCGTTTGTGGCCATCATCCGCTGGGTGTTTTTGCGTTACCCGATCAATTTTTGGCAGGTCTTAGCATTAAGTCTAGCTATCGGAGGATGTCTTTGGACCATAGATTGGCAACAAGAGAGAGTTCATCCCTTAGGCATTGGATTGGGAATTGCATCTGGAGCTTGCTATGGGCTTTACTTAGTCATTAGCGCTCGATTAGTTCAAGTAACTTCTGCTATACAAACTGCAGCTTATATGCTCCTTGGCGCAACTACGACAACCTTGGGATTTGCCCTTAGTCAGCATCAACTTATCCTGCCTCAATCCTTAGCCCAGATAGGAACAGCGGCTGGCCTTGCGATCGCAGCAACGGCATTGCCAATCGTTTTTCTATTTATCGGTTTGCGGCGCTTAGATGTTATTTCTGCCGCTATACTTTCGACGCTAGAACCAATCTTAGCTGTCGTAATGGGTGTTTACTTGCTCGGAGAATCCTTATGGTTGGGACAAATTATTGGCGGCGCCATGGTTTTAGCTTCTGGCTTACTATTACAGATCAAGCAGCCTGGGAGTCGAGATCAGTAAAAGGCAATGTAATACTAAGCCATGACTAATTACTAATTATAAATATATCGGATATCAATTTAAGCTGGTATATCATAACTATGGAGATTGTTTTATAGTGAACACTTTCTGAGGAAGATTGCGTCAGCAAGCCTTTCAGCAAATTCGATACTCAAAAATCAATTTTGAGATAGAGTTGCCGTCCTTCTGGAGGGATAAAGGATAAACCTGATCGTAATCAAGTTGTCCTAGCAACGTTAGATGAATTACTGCAGCTGACATTGATGGAAAATCGACTGGAAAAACCCGTTTGCGTCAGCCTCCAGGCTAATCGAAATATCGGTAAGCTAACCGTTCACATAACCTATCCCGATACGTCTATATCGATAGCGTCTTCGAGGGTGAAACATTTTAAATTATCTAAGTCGCAACTTTCAGTTCTTAGCATTCGAATAATGCTGAAGTCGAAAGCGAGGTCTCACAATGATATGGTATTTTCGTTGGCGACTGCATTCAATGGCAACTTGAGATTGTAAATTCAGATTTAGGGTATTAAATTCAGATTTAGGATATGGATATATGGAGACAAGACAATCGGACCAGAAGCCACAAAAAATTCTTGTTGTCGATGATCACGAGGCGGTATTAAGTGGCGTGGTAAATATCCTTAAAAAGCACTATCCAGCCACTGAGATTGTCACTGCTCAGACCGTGATGTCGGCCCAGCAACAACTTGAGCACACTCAACCTGATCTGATGCTGACGGATCTTTCCATCCCTAAGTCCCCTGGAGATATGGCCCAAACCGAGAATGGAATTCAATTTCTCCGTCAATCAATGCAGCAATATGCAACGCTGAATATCGTTGTTCAAAGCTCCCATGCGAAAGCCCTAGTGCGGCTGAAACCGGCCATTAACGCCCACGAAGGAGGATTCACCATTGCTGACAAGAGTCTCCCGGTTCAGGAAATGCTGATTCGAGTCAATTGGGCCTTGCAAGGCGTCGTTTGCACCCCTAGAGAAATGCGAACCGGATTGGAATTAAAGCATGAGTGGGTACAAGTTTTAAGACTGGCGTTTGA
>JAKSDM010000991.1 GCA_022360135.1 Pseudanabaenales cyanobacterium
ACTCGTGGTAACCAGAACCTATGATTGCTACTCCACTGCAACCTTCACTGAAGAGGGTTGACCACACTGGCTATAGCAGATCTCAAGCCATTCCCCCAGCGTAATGCTGGTATATTTAAGTACGTCTGAGCTGAGAGAAATATGTAGAGTTGCTTGGCTCCATGCTGCTAATGTTCTCAGCAAAGCCTCCCGAGCCTTTGTTAACCGTCTCGATACAGTGCATTGTTTGAGATCCAGACGGTCTGCAATTTTTTTCTGAGTGAGTTTTTCTCGATAATAGAGCCGTAAAATCTCTTGTGACTGGAAGTCGAGTTGATCTAAAGTCTCAATTAAGGCTGAATTGAGTTGAGCCTCTTGGGCTTTACGGGTTTGCGCCTCCTCTTCTACAATCATCTGAGCGAGTAAGGATGTGTGTGCTAAATCCGACAGGGGGTCTAAAAAATCACCAGATTCCTGCCCTGGCTTCGAGGCGTCGATAGAAACTATGGTGGGATAGAGATAGGAGCGAACAGCGTGAGCGCAAATGCCAAGCCACTTTTCCAGCACCTCTGGATTAACTGCCGAACTATAGGAAACTAGCTGGCTTTGACGTTGAGTGTTATAAAGTTGGGCGATCGCCGCCCAACTCTTGAGATCGGGTTGCGGCAGTTTTCGCGTTTTGGTGGCTTGTTGGGGCGTGTAAAGGGTTGTAAAACACTTCCAAGCCAAAACGTAGCGGTCGATTGTGTTTAACGCCAAGCCCATCTTTTGTAAAGCCTCCACTAATCGTTTCTGACTTGACTTACGCAGCAAAGCCCAATCGGTACAGATACTAATTTCCTGCTGTTGCCGTAAGCTTTCCCGAATCAGACTGCCAAACGCGGCGCTAGCGTAGTTTTTGAAACTGCAGCCCTGTTCTGGGTTGAACCCCTTCAAAACTCGATCAAACTGAGCGATCGCCATTTGAAAACAGTCGGCCAAATCATACTGCGTCATGGTAAAGCTTCCAGTAGTTTTTTGAGCATTCCAAAAGCAAACCTCCTGAACATAGGCTGCTAGATGGTCCCGCGCCAAACTACTTGGATCAGCTTGCCAAAGCTTATACCAATGGAAAACCCAAAAGGCTTCAGAGGTTTCAGTTTGCGATGACTGCTCAACGCAACTCTGCATACTTCGGCGCAATTTAGGGTCGATGACCCAGGTTTGAAAATGATCAGCGTCGAATTGCAAAAAAGTGGAAAATTGTTTGATCAGACCTTGTCGGGGGCGCATGGGTCGACTGTCCGGAGGAGATGCAAAAAGGCTTGAAACTGACCTAGGGAAAGGGTCAGAGTATCAAGTCAGGTTAGATAACAAAGTCTACGAACTCTCCGTATAATCACCCGGAAAAACTTCTAACAATTTCTAACAATTTCCAACAAAAACGCCCAGGTGGGCAACATTCCAAGCATCAGTCCCAATACCCCATGCAAAATTTTGAGCCCATCTAAATTGAGGAGAAATACCGCACTATGCGACAGCAATGGTTCAAATAAGCCCCAAACGCTTTTCGGGTTGAGCAACGAGAGCTAGAAGTACTTCATACACAAGGCGATCGCGTTTTTGTTCGCGGTACGCTCCAAAATGGCGGCCAAGTTATTGTCAACGGAAACCATCGCCTTGTTAATGCTCAATGGGTGCGTCCTATTGAGACTGTTCTGCAAAGACGACAATGAGAGTGAGATTAAACGCATACCGCAGGAATTGGGCAAAAAGAATTCTTGCCTAATCAAAACGTTTTGGCTTAAGTAGACACCTTAAATGACCGCCTAATAGCCTGCATAAAATGAATCAAGCCAATCCTAATTAATTTATAGCAATTCCTACTTGGATTGAACACATCTCGGCAAGGCGGGGTATAGGGTATGGGGTTTGGGGTGTAGTCAATGCAAATGAAAAACGCTATCTAGGTTGATGAGAATAAGTGGTTAGGCATTTAAATCTGCACATCCAGCCTGATAATTCAGGTAGGCGGGAGAGTGCTCGACTGATTATCGTCTAACCTTTATCCCTTCAAGGTGTGCATCAGTTTAACGATTGCTTATGATCTACTTTCTGATTGAGTTGAGGCTATAGCGGTATTCATTTGCGTGAACTACAACCCCGCACCCTATACCCTATACCTTGCCTTCATTGAGAGATATCCCACACCAACGAGAATCGCCCTATGGCTCCAGCTAGCATCAGCACCAGTCGCGCCAGCCGCGCCCTTGAAACCGGAGAAGCCAAGCTTTGGGTGTTGCTGGTGGGGGTTAACCAATATCAGGACGAGCAGTTTCCGAATCTGTCCTACTCAGCGTTAGATTGTCAGGGTTTGGGAGAGGCGATCGCAGCAGCGACCCAAGCATTTCCGCAAAAATCTGTGATGGTTCATCACGATTTTGCCAACCAAGACGCCCGCTTCGACTTCGCCGCCCAATATCGACCGTTGCAGACCCAGATTGCCTTAACCGGCAGACTCTCCTTAGAGACTCACACCAAGCTGCGATATTTTCCCACCCAGACTGCTGATCTAGAAAGTGTTCGGGCGAGTTTGGCCCGGATTGCCTCAGAGTCCAAGCCTGAGGATACCGTGTTGTTTTATTTTTCGGGCCATGGCCTGCTAGAGGCCAACTCCCAGCAGGCAGTGTTGTGTCTGGCGGACACCAGCAAAGATGACCTGCTCAAGACGGGTCTCAGTATGCTGGAACTGATCCAACGACTCGGCAGTTGCGCAGCTCATCAACAACTGGTGTGGCTGGACGCCTGCCACAGTGGCGGCATGACGCTTAGGGTCGGCAAAGGCGAGCCAGCAATAGAACCAATGGCGAATCCGACCCTCCAACTGGTCGAGGTTTTGCGGCAGCGCGCAAAACAGAGCAAAGGGTTTTATGCACTGCTCTCCTGTGACCAGAACCAGCAGTCTTGGGAATTCCCAGAGTTGGGGCATGGGGTGTTTACCTACTATCTGATGCGAGGACTGTTAGGTGAAGCGGCCGATGGACAGGGGGTGATTGAGGCGGATGCGCTTTACAAATATGTGTACTATCAAACCCTGCGTTACATCGACCAAACTAACCAGCAACTGCGGTTAATTAACCAGCAAAAGCGAGGCCGTGGTGAAACCCAGCTCCAGGCCGAATATTCGCTCCAAACTCCGAAGCGAATTGTGGAA
>JAKSDM010000399.1 GCA_022360135.1 Pseudanabaenales cyanobacterium
ATTAAAGTCCTCAAGTCGATTTATTGGACTACTTCTTGCTGCAGTATATTCTTGAGGCCCCATAGGCTAACTCCCACTCCTAACCCTTCTGTGATGGCAAGAAGGACCGCCGTTATCTGAAACAAGAACTTTTCCATCATCGCAATCTCCCCTTATGCTGCCTGACCCAATTGATAGCTACCAGGCGTCGTCCTGGCGGTAATGCTAATTCGGTTCCAGGCGTTGATTGCGACGATCGCCATCACCAACTGCGTAATTTGCTCAGGAGTGAAATAGCGGCTGATCTCTTTATACACGCCATCAGGTACGCCATGGACGCCAATCCGCGTCACGGCTTCGGTCAGGGCTAGGACCGCTCGTTCTTCAGGGGTGAAGAAGGGGGTTTCTTCCCAAGCATTGAGAGCATACAGCCGCTGTTCTGTTTCGCCCGCGTGTCTAGCGTCTTTGGTGTGCATATCGATGCAGAAAGCACAGCGGTTGATTTGGGAGGCGCGGACTATAATCAGCTCCACCAGGGTCTTATCGAGGCCGCTGTTACGGACGTAGCGCTCTAAACCCATCATGGCTTGTAAGGCGGCGGGTTCGACTTTGCCAAATTCAAATCGTGTCTTCATGGATATTTTCTCCGTTGTAGGTCTTCATCAAGGAAGACGAGGCAGGCGCCCTAGATGTGACAGGTTCCAGATACTTCATCATTCCGACAAAAAGCAAGAATCCCTGTAACCCTTGCCAAGCAAGAATTACAGGGTGTTCAGCCGGATCAAAAAGGATGGCTCAGAACAGATTTGAACTGTCGGCCTTGGACTGTATTATCCCCTGCCTACCGCTCACTCTCTACTGTCTACCCAAACCTATGCGAGTTAAATGCTGAACAGCTTATCCACTTAATCCCGATAGTTGTTGCATGATTAAAGTAAGACCCCTAGATAAGTGCTCTACAATATCAATGCTGAATCCCAACAAGCTGTTAATTGACTCCTTTGTACAGGAGCTAAGGACTGGATACTCCTCAACCTATGGCGGTCTTAAACCCGACTATGCCGACATCATTGCTTGGGTCGGCAATATGGGGCTAGAGAATATCGCCAACAGCAACGCCCTCTATCACAATGTTGAACACACCATCTTAGTCACCCTGGTTGGTCAACAAATCTTGCGGGGTAAACATATTCGCGAAGGCGGCGTTTCCAGCGAAGATTGGCTCCACTTTATGATTTCCCTGGTATGTCATGACATTGGCTATGTTCGAGGGGTTTGCCGCAAAGATCAGGCGTCGCTCAGAATTTACGCCACGGGGCAGGGAGCGGAAACAGTGACGCTGACTGAGGGAGCAACAGATGCTAGCTTGACTCCCTATCATGTGGACCGAGGCAAATTGTTTGTTGAGGAGCGATTCGGTAATCACCGTCTGATTGATGCTAAGGTGATCAAAAAAAATATTGAACTCACTCGCTTTCCAGTCCCGCTCGATACGGATCACCAGGACACGATCAACTACCCGGGGCTAGTCAGAGCAGCGGATTTAATTGGTCAGCTTTCCGATCCCCGTTATCTGCAAAAAATTCCGTCGCTATTCTATGAATTTGAAGAAACGGGTGTCAATAAGCACCTGGGCTATCACCATTCGGAGAACCTCCGGCTGAGTTATCCGAAGTTCTACTGGAAAACGGTTTATCCCTATATGTTTGACGCCATTGGTTATCTTAAACTGACTCAGGAAGGCAAGCAGGTTTTATCTAACTTGTATGCCCACGTATTTGAGATTGAACACGAATCACACCCGGAACCTTTTATGTAATGGGAGCAATGCGATTGAGTTGGATAGCCATCCCGCCCTCCTGCTCCCCCGGCTGTTTGAGAACTCTTGTCAGACGCCCTCATCGATAGCTGAATCGGGTCATTCTCAATTTCACAGACCAAAAATTCATAATCTTCGTTTGCCTCTATAATCTTTATTCGCCTCTATATCTATATCTATATCTTTTTTGCCTCTATATTAATGAGACGATTAGGCTCTTTACCCTAAGATAGATAGCGCAATGTAATGTACTATAGCTCATCGCAATATACTGTTAAGACTTGTAACCAAAACTGGCAGGCTATTTCAGAAACTAAACTTGAACCCCAAATAAGGTCTTAAGAAGACTTTAGTTTTGACCAACTGTACTTTAAGCTTTGGATTATAGAAGCTCCCTTTCCTTACTGTTCTCCATAATCTTGCATAAGATAGTAAGGACTTAAGGACTAATTCTGGCTCTGCGGGCCTGGCTGACCTCTGCAATAAGGATTAAGTAATCTAGATGACTGAGCTTGAGCAATCCTACAGGGTATTGGAGCTACATCCAGAGGCCTCCATGGACGAGGTCAACCAGGCCTATAAAGATCTGGTATTCATTTGGCATCCCGATCGCATCCCTAAAGATAATCTTCGACTTCAAGAGAAGGCCCAGGAGAAACTGAAGCAGCTGAATCAGGCCCGGGAACATATTCGTTCTGGCGAAAAGAAGGATGTTAAGGCTAATAATGGACGATCGCCCGCCCCCGCCAAAAATACTCAGCCATCCCGGTCAAGCTATCAGTCTACAAGCTATCAATCTAAAGGGCGATCTCAATCGGCCTACGGATATTCATCACGATACCCTCAATCTCCTTACGACTATCACCCATCGTCCTCTGCCTACGAGGCTTACTCAAGCAATTACCAACGGTACTATCAGTCTCAGCAAGCAAATGCTTATCGACAGCCTAACCCTCAATCGAGAAGCCAATCTAAGGGGTATTATCAAACTTCCTATCAAACCAACGGCTACCAACAGACCCAGAGTTCTTACCGGGCTCAACGGCAGAACTCTGATTTGAGCGGCGCTGATCTGCGGGGCGCTAATCTACGGGAAAAAGACTTGGCTGGCAGAAATTTAAGCAGTGCTGATCTCAGCGGCGCCGATCTGAGTGACGCCTTTATGCACAAGGTGATTCTCAATCGGGCCAATCTCCAACGCGCTAAACTGTTTAGAACCAATCTGCTCCAGGCTGATTTGAGCCATGCCAATTTGCGAGAAGCTGACTTGGTGGGGGCTGACCTCAGCGGCGCTAACCTCAGCGGCGCTGACCTCAGTGGGGCGCGAATCGGCTTTGGCAGTAAAGTCATGGTCAAGATGACTGGCGCCATTATGACTGGGGCTATTATGCCAGATGGCACAATTCATGATTAGATGACATTAAAGGCGGCTAAGCTTTCAGCACCTGCTCAGCCGTCAGTTTCAATTCTGGAAAAGTTGGGGAAACGAGGCGATCGGCGCCCTGAAACTGGCTGACCTGGTATTCTCCATCCACCAGCTGATAAATGGATATTGTCGGTTGCTTGGGCCTACCAATATATCTGGATGCTCCCAGAGCCAGATAGTCTACGATCCAATATTCTGGAATTCCTAGCATTTCGTATTCTGCTAGTTTGTGGAGATAGTCAGCTGCTGTCGAACTTTCGCTAACGATCTCAATCGCCAGAATGGCAGCCTCCTCCAGAACCGCCGATTGGTTAAGGGTTGGTTGAATCGCTTCGACTGAAACCACCAACAGAGCAGGAAGTCTTGAGGTGTCTTCTTCAACCCGTTGACCTGCCCCCTGAACTGCAAGCCAGGACCGTCCTATTCGCTGAATTTCCGCCTCCAAAGCGCGTTCCAGAAACCTAGCAATCAGGATATGCCGCCAAGTAGGTGGATTCATCGCCGCCAAGTCGCCGTTAACCAACTCATAACGGGTATCCGTCCTATCCAAGTAGGTTAAATACTCCTCAAAGCTAACTTTGAGCTTGGGCTTAGCTTGAGTCATGAGTCTGAATTTTAACTAGAGATTACTTAAATCTTCAGCCGACCACTTCAGGAAGGATGCATCTACGCCCTTTTCACGCTTCACCTTAGCGTCTTTCTCAAACCAAGCGATGATTTGTGGCGTGGTTAACGCTTCCATTGGCGTCCCCAAATCCTGAGAAATATACTTCAGCAGCTTCGCCGTTGAGAGCGTCAACCGCGCCAAAAACTTTTCCGGCGAAGTCAACAGCGCCTTATCCACCTCAGCCGATTCTTCTGGGGTCAGAAATTGAGCAGTTTGTTCTAGCATGCTTCGATATTCCCCTTTGCCCGAATCAAATACCCACACTGATGCTCACCCTCAACCAGCCAGTGGGTGCGCTCGACCGAACAATCAGGTAAGACGACTGCAAACATCTCGAGTTCATGGCCGCAAACACTGGGGAAGGATTCGGCGATGTGGGAGATGGCGCAGTTATATTCAGTGATGATGAATCGAGAGTTAGCTGCATTGCTATCGTCTGATTCAACTCGACGCCATTCCGCCATATACCCTTCGGCTTGCCGCAGCTTGACTAAATGGGCCACCCGTTCGGGTAAGGGACCATCGCCTAGCGACTCTCGATACTCCAGCGCCTTGCGCTCCCACTGTTTGCGAAGAATCGAGCCGACCTGCTCTCTGCCAACTGTTTCAGTCAATACATCCAACAGGGAAAGAGCAAACGCATCATACTGGGCGGGAAATTGATCTCGTCCTTTGCGGCTAAGGCGATAGAAGTAATTAGGCCGCCCCATACCTTCTTGGATCGCCTGATGTTCAATTAATTCATCAGTTTCCAAATCCTTCAAATGGCGACGAACCGCCTGAGGGCTGACCTCTAGATGCTCTGAGATGGCTTGAGCGGTCGCCTGTCCTTGCTTGAGCAAGTACTGCAGGATATCTTGCTTGGTGGATGGATGCTGTAAAGATGTCATCGTCTTGATGGCAATAAACGCTGACAAATGAGTGCCTGTACAAATGAAATTCGACTTTGACAACCTTATTGTTGCTAAAGTACTCTAAGATTGAATTAAGCAACTTAGAGGTTGCTTTAATTGTATAGAATAATTAACTGGTTGTCTCCCATTACATCTGAATTCCAATGACTTCTGTTTCTAAAACAACCCAAGCCTCTGATAAAAGCCTTGAGATTATGCGGAATTTTTCCCAGAGCTACGCTAAGCGTACGGGGACTTACTTCTGTTCTGATCCCGGTGTAACCGCCGTTGTGATTGAAGGACTGGCCAAGCATAAAGATGATTTGGGCGCCCCCCTCTGTCCCTGTCGCCATTATGAAGATAAGGAAGCTGAGGTTAAAGCCACATTTTGGAACTGCCCCTGTGTGCCGATGCAAGAACGTAAAGAGTGCCACTGTATGCTGTTCTTGACGCCAGATAACCCATTCGCAGGCGATAAACAGGAAATCGACTTCGAAACCATTCGCACTGAAACCAATAAGTATTGAATTTAATAGAGCCCTAATCTATCCTTGCCAACCTTGCCGTTTAGGAAAGAGCATTCCTGATGAGTCCAACTGTTCAGACCTTAGTTAACCAGCCTTATAAGTACGGATTTGTCACTGACATTGAGTCAGAGGTTATCCCCCGTGGGCTTAACGAAGATGTCATTCGCCTGATCTCTGCCAAGAAGAATGAACCGGAGTTCATGTTGGAATTTCGGCTCAAAGCCTATCGCAGATGGCTGACGATGGCGGAGCCAACCTGGCCAAATGTAACGTATCCACCGATTAATTATCAGGACATCATTTACTATTCTGCCCCTAAGCCGCAGGCAGAGAAGCTAAATAGCCTGGATGATGTCGATCCGACACTGTTGGAAACTTTTGAGAAACTGGGCATTCCCCTCTCTGAGCAAAAGCGACTGACGAATGTAGCGGTGGACGCTATTTTTGATAGTGTCTCGGTTGCTACAACGTTTAAGGAGCAGTTGGCGGAACAGGGAATTATCTTCTGTTCCATTTCCGAAGCCGTCCAGGAACATCCAGAGCTGGTCCAAAAATACTTGGGAAGCGTAGTGCCGATTGGAGACAATTATTTCGCCGCTCTTAACTCTGCTGTTTTCAGCGATGGTTCTTTCGTTTATATTCCCAAGCACACCCAATGTCCCATGGACTTGTCCACCTATTTCCGGATTAACAATGGGGACTCTGGTCAGTTCGAACGGACCTTAATTGTGGCCGAGGAGGGAAGTGCTGTCACTTACTTGGAGGGCTGTACAGCCCCCATGTATGACAGTAATCAGCTCCATGCTGCGATCGTCGAGTTGGTGGCGCTAGACAACGCCGAAATTAAGTACTCTACCGTTCAGAACTGGTTTGCTGGGGACGAAAACGGTAAGGGCGGCATTTATAACTTTGTCACCAAGCGGGGTCTCTGCGCCGGGGTTAATTCCAAGATCTCCTGGACCCAAGTGGAGACAGGCTCCGCCATCACTTGGAAATATCCCAGTTGTGTATTAGTGGGGGATAACTCAGTTGGCGAATTCTACTCTGTGGCCCTAACCAATAATCTGCAGCAGGCCGACACCGGCACCAAGATGGTGCATGTGGGCAAAAATACCCGCAGCACCATTATCTCCAAGGGCATTTCCGCCGGACGTTCAGATAATAGCTATCGGGGGCTGGTGAAAATTGGGCCAAAAGCGGATGGAGCGCGGAACTACTCCCAGTGCGACTCCATGCTAATTGGAGATAGAGCAGGCGCTAACACCTTCCCCTATATCCAAGTGCAAAACCATAGCGCCAAGGTGGAGCACGAAGCTTCGACCTCCAAGATTGGAGAGGATCAACTCTTCTACTTGGCTCAGCGGGGGATTTCTCCAGAAGATGCTGTCTCGATGATGATTAGTGGCTTCTGTAAGGATGTATTCAACAAGCTGCCGATGGAGTTTGCCGCTGAAGCCGATAAACTGCTTAGTCTGAAGCTAGAAAATGCCGTTGGCTAGACAACCCGAAAAAATCCACTTTTGCAAATCTGATCCGTAACTTTAAGCAATGATCAATGAAAACGGCGACGTTATCCTCTCGGTGAGCGACCTCCATGCTGAGGTTGACGGGACGGAAATTCTAAAAGGAGTGAATTTACAGGTCAAAGCGGGTGAGATCCACGCTGTTATGGGACTGAATGGCTCTGGCAAAAGCACCCTCTCTAAGATTTTGGCCGGTCATCCAGAATATCAAGTCACTCACGGCGAAGTCATTTTCCAGGGACAGCCCTTACTTGAGCTAGAAGCCCACGAACGATCGCTTGCCGGTATTTTCCTGGCCTTCCAGTATCCGCTGGAGATTCCTGGCGTCAGCAACTTGGATTTTCTGCGCGTCGCCTATAACGCCCACCGCAAGGCAAAGGGGTTAGATGAAATCGATGTTTTCGATTTTGATGACCTGGTTGCGGAAAAGTTAGATATGGTCAAGATGGGCGCCAGCTTTTTGGATCGGAGTGTGAATGAGGGCTTCTCCGGCGGGGAGAAAAAACGAAATGAAATCTTACAGATGGCGCTTTTGGAGCCGAAGCTAGCCATTCTGGATGAAACTGATTCAGGTCTAGATATTGACGCCCTCAAAACAGTCGCCCAAGGGGTTAACCTGTTGGCGACCGCCGATAATGCGATCGTGCTGATTACCCACTACCAACGGCTGCTAAATTACATCACACCGGACTATGTGCATGTGATGGCGGATGGTCAGATTATCAAGACTGGCCCGCAGGAATTAGCCCAGGAACTGGAAGATCGGGGCTACGACTGGATTTTGGCGGACGCTAAGGTTGAGGCGGCAGTGTCATGAGCATGCCAGCTTCTCGCGATCGCGAAATTGTCTCTCCAGCTCAAGCCGCAGCGGACAGAGACGCTTATCTGCTCCAGTTATTGCAGCAGGTTAGCCGCAATTCCTTTGCCAGCTCAGTCTTGCCCAAACTGGGGGAAACGGCGACAGCCCTGGTTCATGAACAGACCCTACCCTCGACACGGGATGAAGAATGGCGCTTTACGGATTTGTCCGCCCTGCTGCAGACGCCGTTTAGAGCCCTCAGCTCTCAGCCGTCGGCAGTCAGCTGGGATGATTTGGCGGCAGTCACTTTACCGGAAACTAAGACCAGTCGCTTAGTATTTGTCAATGGCGTCTACGCCCCTGAGCTGTCCGCCGTCTCTGACTTGCCCGATGGCGTGCTGGTTGGCGGATTGGTTGAGGTTTACGCTGATCCTGCGCTCCAGCCTAAAATTACCCCGTACTTGGCCCAGCAGTCAGGCTCAAATGAGGTTTTTACCGCCCTCAATACAGCCGGTTTTCAAGACGCCGCCGTCGTTTGGGTGAAGCCCAATCAAACGCTGGAACACCCTATCCACATTCTCTTTGTCTCAGTTGCCGATGACCATCCTGTGATTGCTCAACCTCGCTGCTTGGTGATTGCTGAGGCTAACAGTGGGCTGACTCTGGTAGAGGATTATTGGGGGCTGGATGAATCGGATCACTTGACTAATGGCGTCACTGAAATTTGGCTGGAAGAGAATGCCCAGGTCAATCACAGTCGCATTCAGCGGCAGGGGAGGGCCGCCTTCCATATTGGTAAGACCGCCGTCTCTCAAGCTCGAGATAGTCGCTATACTTGTAACGCCATTACCCTCGGCGCTAAACTCTCACGACATAACCTGGACGTATTTCAGTCCGGTGAGCAAACGGATACTCGGCTATATAGCCTCAGTGCGATCGCCCACACCCAACTGGCTGACACCCACAGCGTCATGTCCCTGACCAAACCCCACGGTTCATTTGAGCAACTCCACAAGTGCATTGTCGATGATCGGGCTCACACGGTTTTCAACGGCAAAGTGTTTGTGCCTCAGGAAGCTCAGTTAACCCACGCTAGCCAGCTGAATCGCAACCTGATGCTCTCCGGCAAAGCCCGAGTAGACACCAAGCCCCAGTTGGAAATCGTGGCCGATAATGTCAAATGCGCCCACGGCGCTACCGTCAGCCAACTGGAAGCAGACGAAGTCTTCTACCTCCAGAGCCGAGGTATCAGCCAAACTCAAGCCCAACGCCTGCTGATCTATGGCTTCGCCATGGAAATCATTGAAAAAATCCCCATTTCTTCTCTTCAAGAAACGCTGACTGAGAAGATTACAGAATGGACGAATTAGGTTTTAACTCAAACCTTTTTAGTCTTCCCACCGTCTAACCTCCCAACCTGTTCTTAACTTCTAGTCCTATGACCGTCGCTCAAGAAAGAACCCTCGCTGCTAAAGTTCGCGCTGACTTCCCTATCCTCCATCAGGAAGTCCATGACGGTCCTCTGGTGTATTTCGATAATGCCGCCACTTCTCAAAAGCCGAAGGTGGTTCTGACCGCGCTGCGAAATTACTACGAGCGGGATAACGCCAATGTGCATCGGGGCGTCCATGCTTTGAGCGCCCGGGCGACCGAAGCGTATGAGGCGGCTCGGGATAAGACGGCGGCATTTGTGAATGCGGCGTCACGGAATGAAATTGTCTTTACCCGTAATGCCAGTGAAGCCATTAATCTAGTGGCCTATGCTTGGGGAATGAACACCCTTAAGCCAGGGGACGAAATCATTCTGTCGGTGATGGAGCATCACAGTAATCTGGTGCCCTGGCAGTTTGTCGCTCAGCGGACAGGGGCGACGCTAAAGTTTGTTGGGTTGACGAAAACTGAGGAATTTGATTGGGAGCAGTTTAAGCAGCTGATTTCTAACCAAACTAAGCTGGTGGCGGTTAACCATGTTTCTAACACCCTGGGGTGTATTAATCCAGTGGAGGATATCATTGCAATCGCTCATCGCTACGGGGCTAAGGTCCTAATTGACGCCTGTCAAAGCGTACCCCATATGCTGGTTGATGTACAGGCGATGGACTGTGACTGGCTGGTGGCGTCTGGCCACAAGATGTGTGGACCTACAGGGGTTGGCTTCCTCTACGGTAAGCTAGAGGTTCTGCAAGCCATGCCGCCTTTCCTCGGCGGTGGGGAAATGATTGCCGATGTGTTCCTGGATCACTCCACCTATGCTGAGCTACCTCACAAATTTGAGGCGGGAACCCCTGCGATTGGGGAAGCGATCGCCTTGGGCGCAGCGATTGACTATCTCTCCAGGCTGGGAATGGATGCGATCGCCGATTATGAGCATGACTTAACGGCCTATCTCTTCCAGCAATTGAATAAAATTCCAGAAGTCAAGCTCTATGGCCCCCAACCTAAAGCAGATGGCAGTGGTCGAGCCGCTCTGGCCGCCTTCACCGTTGACGGCGTTCACGCCCAGGATCTCTCGACCTTGCTGGACCAGTCCGGTATCGCCATTCGTTCTGGCCACCACTGTACTCAACCCTTGCATAAGGTACTGGGCACGACTTCTACGGCTAGAGCCAGCCTCTACTTTTACAACACTCGTGAGGAAATCGATATCTTCATCGCCACTCTGAAGGATACGATTGAGTTCTTCAGCAGTGTATTTGATCACGAATGACTTCCTTCTCCTATTTCCCCATCACCCCATCCCCCACTCGCCCCGTCAGGGGAGAACTCGCACTGGCATAGGCTTTCACCGGGATACGTCCGGCCAGGTGGGCTAGCCGACCGGCTTCGGTGGCGAGCCCCATAGCTCGGCCCATCTGGATGGGGTTTTGGGCTTTGGCGATCGCGGTGTTGATGAGGAGAGCATCGGCGCCCATTTCCATCGCCTGGGAGGCTTCACTGGGAGTTCCGATGCCAGCGTCTACAACAACCGGAACTTTAGTATTTTCAATCATGATCTGGATATTAGCAGCATTGCGGATGCCTTGTCCTGAGCCGATCGCAGATCCTAAGGGCATGACCGTAGCGCAGCCTGCTTCCTCCAGCCGTTTGGCTAGCAGGGGATCGGCGTTGATGTAAGGCAATACCGCAAACCCTTCTTTTACCAGCTGTTCCGCTGCTTGCAGCGTGCCGATCGGATCAGGCAATAGATACTTGGAATCGGGAATCACCTCCAGCTTGATGAAGGTGTTATCTTCCTGTCCCAGAAGTTTTGCCATTTC
>JAKSDM010001398.1 GCA_022360135.1 Pseudanabaenales cyanobacterium
CACCCACTACGATGATTCCTTTGAGAGCTATTTGGATGACTTCGCCAATCGCGCCAGTGAGGGTTTAAATTCCATCTGGAATAATGTCGAAGGCTACCCAGAAGCGGCTGCCACTGATGTAGTTGGCTTTAAGCAGTTTTTCCGCAATGACCAGCAGTTGCCCTCCCAGGTGTTTTACCGGGCCTATCCTGATATTACGGTGCGCAATATTATTCGCGATCGCACCATCAGCAAACTACTGCGCCAAGACAATCCCCAAGCCGCCGAGCAGCTACTCACCCTGCTGTAGAGGAGATCCCATGCCAGAACTCACCATAGACGACCGGTCCGACATCCAAGGCATCATCTTCAGTGGTTATGGTCATCTGCCCCACACCCTCTACCTGTTTATCCAAGTTCTCGATGCAGCCAAAGCTAGACAATGGCTAGGCCAACTCATCCCCACCATCACCACTGGTAAACCCTGGCGTCAGAACGCTGATGGCTCCCGAGCAAAACCTGAAGCAGCCTGCAATATTGCCTTCACCCATCCAGGGTTTCGGGCCTTAGGATTACCCCAGCATACGCTTGAGACCTTCTCCCGAGAGTTTAGCGAAGGCATGGCCGAACCCCACCGGTCGCTGATCCTCGGAGATACTGACGAGAGCTCCCCCGACCATTGGGACATTGGCGGTCCCCAAACCGACACCGTCCATTTGTTGCTCATCCTCAATGGTTCCAGCCTGGACCAACTGCAAGATTGGCAAACTGAGCTATTTCCCGACTCTGACAGAGGGGTCAAGCTGGTGGCCTCAGAATCAGGGCGTCGCCCTCCTAAAGATAAAGAACACTTTGGGTTTAGAGACAGCATTGCCCAACCCATTGTTGAGGGCTTCCCCACCACGCCTCCAGCCGATGACCAGCCAGTGGTGCGTACTGGAGAATTTGTTCTGGGGTATCTGAATCAGTTTGACTTTTTCCCGGCCTCTCCAGCCGTTCCGAGCGACCAAGACCCTGGCGATCAACTGTCCGCTTACCCTGATGCAGAACTGCCAGGATTCAAAGACTTTGGCCACCACGGCGCCTATTTGGTGTATCGTAAGCTTTCGCAAAATGTAGCTGCATTCTGGAACTTCGTGGCTCAAAACGAGCAAGACGCCGAGGGGCGCCCCGATGCCCCTGCGATGACTAAGCTAGCTTCTAAATTTGTGGGACGTTGGCCCAGCGGAACACCATTGGTGCTCGCCCCTGAGCAAGATGACCTAACGATCGCCAATCCCAATAAATTTACCTATCTCCCCATCGACCGAGAGGGGCTGGCTTGTCCCGTCGGCGCCCATTTGCGACGGACCAATCCTCGCGATTCCTTTCTCGATATTTCGCCTGAAGAGTCGCTGAAAACCTCTAGTCAACACCGGCTAATTCGCCGGGGCAGGGTTTATGGTGAGCCCTTATTTCCCCTGGATGATGTTGAGAAAGGCCAACCGCCCGTCGAGATTCAGGATGATGGCCAACCTAGAGGTCTCCATTTTGTCTGCCTCAACAGTGAAATTGGCCGCCAGTTTGAGTTTGTCCAACAGACTTGGGCGAATAACCCGAGATTTAACACCCTGTATGACAATCGAGACCCAATTATTGGCAACAATGATGGTTCGAGTCACATGACGATTCCTGAGCAGCCTGTTCGTAGGCGCATTTTGGGTATGCCTAGATTTGTCATTGTGAGGGGTGGCGGGTACTTTTTCCTGCCGAGCATCAAGGCGCTATGTTTTCTTGCGAACACTACTTGATGGTATTGTCCTCATTACCAAAGGCTAGTACTCTGTCAAGCCTCTTTTGGCCGGTGAAAAACCTTTGAAACTCCTGAAAAGAGGGTTTGTGACACTCGTCAAAAGTCGATTGACAGAGTAATACCATGAAAATCTTCTAATGAAAATCTTCTAATGAAAATCTTCTAATGAAAATCTTCTAATTAGAGGTTCATCTGTCGCTTATGGAGAATAGTCAGACTGTTTATATAGTCAAAACAGACTTTAACCCATGAAAACTTCCCGAAATTTGCTGCTCTCCTTCATCAGTCTGAGCCTTTTGCTGGGCGCCGCCAGTCCTGCTCTCAGTGCTCAAACCCCTAAGTCTGTCTCAGACCAAAGCACCCCGTTTAGCAACATTGAACACCCTCTCTTCAGAATTGGGCTGTCACTTGGGGGAGTCGGCCTGATTGGCATTCTCATATCCAGTGCGATCGAGATCAATCTGCAAACATCAAACGATCGACACCCTGTGTAATCCAATCCATCAAAGTATCCAAGCTCAACTCACTAAACTCTGTCAACTCGTTTCTAAATCTGCTGCGTTAATCTACCCCGAGTATCCAATGAAACATTCTACGACCTTAACCTTAATCGCTGGCGTCATCGCTGCCATCGCCCTCCCTCAAATCAGCCGTGCTCAAGCCACTCACACCGGCACCGTTGAACGAGTCTGGGAAGACGGATTTCGCTTGCAGACCGCCGATCAAACCTTATGGGTGGACACCTCAGATCTATACGGCAAAAACACCCCTGACAATATTAATGTGGGCGCTCAGATCCAAGTCACGGGTGAATTGAAAAGCATAGAATTTGACACCTCCGCCATTTCTGTGGCCACCCTATCTAATACCCTGTCAAAGAACTTCTGACGGGATCACTGATAACCTCTTTTCAACTATTTCAAGGGGTTTTTACCTGTCAAAAGTCGATAGACAGAATACTAGGATGTGGTCATTGGGGCTAAAAACTACCGGCCTAACTCGATTTTGACGCCCTTTGAGAATTCGCAGGCATTGGCTATCTTCTGATCTGGCGACAAAATTTCAATCACCCAGGGTGGGGCGAACTCAATGCCCGTACTGACAATTCCTCCCTCTGCATCCACTGGAATTTACTCCACCGCAATGACGACCAGATCGGGAACGATGGAGCGATCGCCAAAGGTGCATCGGAGTTCTGGTAATGCCTCATAGTCTGCAGCGGCAACATTGATGGCGGCGGCTAAACGCTGTTGCAATCGGCTGTGTTTTCCACCTGGCATCGGTTTCTGAATGGCTTCCCCAGCCATAAATTCCCATGCGGGCGACTCTTCAATCGAGGACAGCCTCAAAAATTAGTCTAAGCTGAGTGCCCCTGGGACTGCAATCATAGGTCGCAATTCGCAATTATGAATGCTTGACATATTCAATTTTAGCGGGTCTAGCATTTTCGAAATTGTTAGGATGGACAAAGGTTCTTAAACCTCGCCCACCCCGGTATCCCACCGCTTTCTTACAGAGCGACGGGCGCATTTCACTTTGTCCATCCTACACGTCGCTACTGCCCCTCCCCATGACTTCAACGCCAGAGCCTAGAGATTTTCAAGCAGAGGTGCTTGACCGTCTTGATCGTCTAGAACAAAAGCTAGATAGCGATATTCAGCGTCAAGACACTCGCATAGACGAACTCGGCGCCCGCATGAACCAGTGGGAGGAACGTTTCTTGCAACTCTCAAGAGATAATCTGGCCATTTTCAGAACCGTCATCATTGCCGCCGCTACGGTTGTCATTCTGGGAAATTTGCTGGATAAAGCCGATGTTTTAGGAGAGGGGGCTGCAAGGTTATTTGGGAAGTGAGGATTTTGGATTATAGATTTTGGATTTTGGTCCTTCGTCATTGGTCATTGGTCATTGGTCACTCGTTACTTTTTACTTATTTCTTGTTATTTTCCCTTTCCCCTTTCCTCTTTCCCCTTTCTCCATCTCTTCCTCCCCTGCCCCCCCTACCTCTTAACCGCTCCCAACAACTTCAAGGGACTTGCGGAAAAATAAAGTACCATTCATCCTAGAAGATGAATTAAAAAAACTCCTCTGCTCTAATCTCTAACTTTGGGTACTTAAGGGTGATACTAACTGACAATCTCAAATCTACCTTCAAAGACGTCAACTGGA
>JAKSDM010000232.1 GCA_022360135.1 Pseudanabaenales cyanobacterium
CACATCGGACTGATAGCAATTCTCGCTTGTGTTGAATGGGTTTGGCGGGGTGTAGGATGCAGGGGGTAGTCAATGCCAAGGAAAACCGCTATAAGTGGATAAAATTTCGACTTGTTTCCCTGCCAAACCAAAAGCGTTGGCAAGTCATTCTCACCAACGCTTACAGGATAAATTTAGCCAGCAACTCCGCCACTACAAACGGGTTGAGGGTCTGTTGACCAGATGGCTTCGAGTCAAATTCTTAGCCGTTTCAAAGAAGTATCTCACGTTTTCTTCCGGCGTATTGGGTAAAAGCCCGTGACCCAGGTTGAGGATATGGCCTCGATTACCCGCCTTATGAATGGTGTCGAGCATCCGCTGGCGAATAAATTCTTGGGAGCCAAACAATACACAGGGATCAATATTGCCCTGGACTCCAATATCTGGACCTAGCCGACGGCGAGCATCCGCCATGTCAATTGTCCAATCAACACTGACAATATCAACGCCCGACTCCGCCATCATGTCAAAAATGCCAGCACTACCACTGATATAAAGGATTAGAGGGGTGTCAGGATGAGTTTCTTTAACCTGTTGAACCACTCGCTGTTGGTAGGGCAATGCAAACGTGCGGTAATCTTGGGGACTTAACTGACCGGCCCAAGAGTCAAACAGTTGAACCACCTGGGCGCCGCAATCAATTTGATAGCGCACATAGGTGGCGATTGAATCAGCAATCTTACCCAGGAGCTGATGCAGAATCAAAGGCTGGGAGAAGGCCATGCTCTTGATAACGGAGTAAGACTTAGAGGTTTTGCCTTCAACTGCATAAGCGGCCAAGGTCCAGGGAGAACCAACAAAACCAAGTACCGCCGCCTGATCGCCAACTTCCGAACGCAGGGTTTGGAGTATTTGACGAATAAAAGGCAGGGACTCTTCAGGTTCTAGCGGCTGGAGTTGCTCAACTTGCTGAGAGGTGCGAATAGGGGGATCGATGACGGGTCCTTTACTCTCGACAATCTCAAAGGGAATGCCCATCCCCGGTAGGGGTGTGAGAATGTCGGAAAACATAATCACGCCGTCAGGTTTAAAGGCTCTCCAAGGCTGAAGAGAGATTTCGATGGCGAGTTGGGGATTTTCAGACCGTTCACGAAAGGACGGATATTTATCACGAAGATCTCGATAGACCTTCATATAGCGCCCGGCTTGCCGCATCATCCATACTGGCGGCGGCTCTAATATTTCGTTACGAGTTGCTCGCAACAGATAAGGAATCTTGGTGGCTGATCCAATCATCTAAACCGCACCTTTCAAAATTAATTTATTTCCGAGTGTTAAGCGCATCTGATAAGGCTAGTTCCTAAGCGCTCATGCTAGCTTAGCATCCAGCGATCACCCTTGAAGGCGCTGTAAATCTTTAGTTTTGTGTACTACAGATTTAGTTTTATGTACTTTGATCTGGTGTACTTTGTATTGTTGTATTTAGTGTTCGTCGCTGCAGGTATGAGTTTGCGATCGCTCCTAACGCCTTACACTTGGCGGAAATAGACGCCGAACCAATAGCGCCTCAGGTAGTCTTCAACCGCTCTTTAAGAAGAGGTGGAAATAGGCGGCGTTAAACATCGTCAACTTCACCCTGACTACGGTTGAGCAATGACCAGAAAAATATACCTGCGATTGGGAGAATTATAAACCAACGCCACCAAGGGAACATGCCAGTTGGGGTTAACGCCTGCTCTGAATCTGAGTAGGCATGATCGGCTTTATCCTCAGAATTGGCGGCTTTGCCCCCAGCAGCAGAGGCGCCTGCCTTGTCAGTCTTGCCGGTTGACTCAGAATCAGACAAATTATGATAAGCAGCTTCTAAGCTAGGGACTCCATGCTTGGACGAGATCGCGCCGCCCCTTCTGGCGGTCTCAATCATCGCCTTATTCGTCGGGTCTGCAGCAAAGGTCAAATATTTCTGCACCGCTGAATTAGGTGTGGGACCCTTGTAAACATAGGATAGTAACTTAGAGAAAGGATATTCGGCATCGTGAGGGAGAGTTTGGTGCATTGGCACAAGTTTCACGCCTGGCCGCTCGAATACCTGAGCCGCGATCGCGTAGCTAACGCCATCGCTTCCCAGCGCCTCAATCATTGTCTCAATTGTCGCCTCGGGAGCGTCATGGTCTAGCTGTTCAGCATTATCACCAGTTTCGAAGGGGGCGTCTTTAAACACGGCATAGCTTGGCAGGGCTTGACGGGCATAACTCGTTTCAGATCGATCAATAAAGCGAATGGGTCCTGGTTCCCCACCGACTTCCGACCAATCTGTGATCTCACCCCGAAAGATTTTGGCGAACTGTTCAATCGTTAAACTCCCCTCAAATGGATTATCCTCACCTACCACCACTGCAATTTTCCGTCGACTCATCTGAACCTGTATCAGGCCATGCTCGATTTCCCCCGCTGTCAGCGTGCGTCCGACAGCCGCCAAGTCTATTTTGCCTTGCTGGAGAGCTGCTAAAGCGGCGTCGGTGCTAGTGTACTCAATTTCAATGTTGGAGTCCGAAAACTGATGTTCAAACCTCTGTTTCAGGACTTCATTGATTCCTGTCATACTGGTTGAACCGTGAATCCTCACGGTTTTCACACTTGGAGTTGTCCCACTCGGAGTTGTTTCACTGGGAACAGTTTGAGGTGATGGATCGGCTGCAATCAGGTGGGATGATTGGGATGGCAGAGAATGGTTTCTGGACGCCAGTGCTATAGACTTGGGAATATTTGCCAGGGCAATAACTAGAACAAGTGTGGGTACATAAATTGCTTGCTTTATCATGACTCCCAAGTCTCCATATTAGTGTCAGGTATATGCTTTACTAATCTCCTGTAAGTAAGGGTTAGCCGTATTGCCAACCCAACCTTTTCTAATGCTGGTTACGCTGCAGCCAAATACGCATCTACTCTCTATTAATAACGGCTGATTTTGGTTGATGGTCAGTTGATCTCAAAGAGTTATGATCATGAGCATTATGAGCATTACGCTTATCATCATCTTCACCATTATCATGAGAGCCATGAGATTGTAGGTGCATTAGATAACTGCTCACAGCAACAACAAGAATTGAGCCCGCTATGAAAAACAAGTCAAGAGTTGTTTTGACATCCATACTCAATGCCTTTTTGAAGAAGCTGATTATCAGCACCATGATGATAACCTGCAGGATCTTATGCTTGAGCTGATCGAGGGTTGAAATCTTCAGGATTTTTATGTCTTGATATTTACTTCGAATATCAATTGGAGAAATAAAGATCTCATAGATGCCAAAACTGAAAATCAGTAAAACTACTCCAATTAAATAATGATCAATTCCGCCAATAATCCTGGTAATAACCTTAGTTACGGCATATTCATCAAAGTGGTCTAATTCAAAGCTATATGCAAGCGTGTCTAGAATTTCGAAGCTGCCAATAATGAAAAAATTTAAGGTGCTCAAAAGACCAAAAATGACGGGCAAGAGAGTAAACAGCCTAAATTTCCAAAGACAGACTTCGAAGTAATGTTCTATTTTTTTAGCGTTCAGCATTCTTTTTGCGTTTAGCATAGTTATAAGAAATCTGAATTGGGCGGGAAGATGAACGTTTTGGACAAATCCCTATCTTTTCCAACCAAAAAAATAGGGCTTGCATACACATTCAATATTTAACTTCAAGATTGGTGACGAATCCGGGGCAAAATATTAAAGCTTGTAAATAAGAATCAAATTAATTGAATTTAACGCTAAATTATAATGTAAACTCTAGTAATTAACCTCTTTCATTCAAGGGGTTTAGATTCTCTTTGAAAGAGCTTTTTGATTTTCAATTTTTTACGCTGATTCTCTCAGATTTTCATCACAAATAAATAAAAAATATAGAATTTATTTCTTGCCTTTCATTATTTCTTGCCTTTCATTATTTCTTGCCTTTCATAAGACCCACTTGATTGGCAAGTTTCTCTATGTACTGCTTAGGCTAAACTTCAGGAAGAATAAAAATAGTATCCTTTGGTTGGAGGTAGTGAATGTACCTAATTCATAGTTAACTACAGAACTTGTGACAAATCCGGGACAAAGCCTGCAAGTTTTTTCCGCCAATTAATGCAGACAAGTTCGGTAGGTCTCAGTTGAAACTGTCATCGCCTGCTGGAATTGCCTCATAGGTTGTTTCAATGGACAGCCAAATCATTCATTTTATTCTGGCCAGCTGGTTTTGCCTGCGACGCCCCCTTTACACTCACCCTGCAAATTAGCGCCGATCATGTACAAATGGATACCGGCTTCCCCTAGCGAGGCGATAACTCGGAGACCTCCTGATATAGATCTAAGTACCTGGGCAGAAATATTTACAGACTGGGTGACCGTATTCAAATGATTTCAGCGGTTTTTCTCTGTAATTAATTTTGCCTACCCACTTATGATTAATTTGCAGGCGTCAGCCTGACGATCCCTAGTGAAGGTGATGCCGAGGTTGGTGATGGCCCATCGCCTCCCAGAGCAATCTGACTGTTACCGACACGATAGCTCCTAGATACTAGACAATCTCAGGTCATCATTGAATGCAGTCGCCAACGAAAATACCATGTCATTGTGAGTCCTCGCTTTTGACTTCGGCATTGTCCGAATGTTAACAACTGAAAGCTGCGACTTAGATATTCAAAATGTTTCGCCCTAAAAGACGCTATCAATGTAGACGTATCGGGATAGGTTATGTGAACGGTTAGCTTACCAATATTTCGATTAGCCTGGAGGCTGACACAAACGGGTTTTTCCAGTAGATTTTCCATCAATTAAATCATCTACCCTATGCCAACCAAAGGTTTTTTAACTTCAGAACAAATCAATAATTTACAACTGGTGTTCAGCTTAAAGGAAATTCAAACGCCTTCTATGAACAGCTAGAACAGTTGAATGAATATGTTAAAGAAGAATGAGTAGGGCAAGGAAATGAAGTTCAAAACTATAAGGTTAAGCGACTACTAAGGATTTCAGAACCTTTCTGGACCCCTCATATTGACATGCTTAGAATTGCAAATTTACATAGGTTGGCGCTACACCCGATTGGGTGAAACTGAACTACTCAATCGGGTAATTGACAGATTGCCTTGGTTGTGCAGAAAACTGTTTTGAGTCTCACAATGAGATGAAGGGCACTGAAATAAGCCATGTGGGCAATGCCCACCCTAGGGAATATCAGGGCTTTTAGCGATTTATAAACGCTTATTTCAGTGCCATTCCACAATGAGATAGACGGAACGATTAAAGCAAGGACTGAAACCCAAATTGATAAATAGAAAAACGATTGGCAATGCCGTTGCTGCGATCGCAAGGCCAGCCGCTTTTCCTATCTGGGCTATATCACGAGGCGGAATTATCATGCCTCAAATCAAAATTGCCCAAGGCTTTTGAGTTCAATAATCAAAGTTAGACGATGGATCAACCTTCTCATCAGAGAGATCGAGGGGACGATAATCTGCATAATTCTCACCATTAGGGGAATCTGCTAGACTTGATCCACTACTAGGACGAGATTTTCCGGAGGGACGATTCCTTCTAGGGGGTCGATTCATCGGCTCCGAATTCCGACTATAGGGACGAGCTGAATCCTCTAAAGAACTGCGCCGGGAAGAAGATCGTTGAGGAGGCTCATCATCCCAATAAGCAGGTGGGCTATCTAGCGCATCATTAGGGCGACTGCCGCCTGAGCGAGGACGACGGCGACGACTCCGCTCACTACTGGGGCCTAAACGCCCTTTTGGCTCACTGCGGCTAGGAGAACGCCGACGCCGATATCCCTGATCGTAATCATCAGCGTAGTCATCTATTGCCCCCTGAATGCGACGGGTATTGACCCGATCGTTAATCGGCTCAAGATCATCTAATTCCGCCCGATAGACTCGACTCACAGATCGATCGTCATCCACCACAGGGGTCCGACGCCTAGCCTGCTCAGTCGTTATTTCCCGCAGGCGGATGCTCTCAACCGCGAAGAAGATTGCAGACCCGCCCAGCATCAGCTGACAAAACTGCAGAATCGGATCCAGGCGCCAGCCATTAAAAAACAAAATCCCGCCTGCGCCTAGAGCAACGGCGGCAAAGAAGACATCATGGTCACGAGCTACGTTTGGGCGGAATGAGCGCAGAAAGTACAATCCTGCACCTGCTAAGGCAAGAACTATGCCCATATAGGAGGCGAATGATGTGCCAAAATTCACCTGCGCTAGGACAAAACCCGAGTTGAGGCTCGCGAATGAAAGTCCACTATTAATCATTAAGTCTCTCCACCTAGAGCCTAAATTCTAGCCTCACTTACCCTTGAGTTTCAATCTCGCAAATCGATGGAACGCATAAGGTTATGCGTCCCCATAGGGAATATAGCGGTTTTCACTTGTATTGACTACGCCCCACACCCCACACCCCACACCCAGCCTTCACTGAGATGTATTCCACACAAGTGAGAATCGCTATAAAATCCTGCGCCGCCGTAACTTAGGAACGCCGTTGAATTTTATCCTGCTGGCTAATCCAAATGAGAGCTGCTGTAGTTGGAATAACCACAATTACAGCACCCAAAACCAGGCTCCACAGAAAATTTGCAACAGATGGCGTCATGATTTTTTCCTCTAACTAAAGCAAATAGCGTTATCTGTTAATTATCTTATAGGTCTGTCACAGCCTTGAGAAGCTTCAACCTTTTGAAAGCATGGGATGGAGTGTCGGGAAGGCAAGTGGATGCCCCTTTACAAAGCTTTAGAATTATATAGCATTATCGATTTGCCTTTCTGAGATTTAGCAAAAATGACTGCTCCTATGATCGCAAGCTGGATTCTAGGTCCCCTACTCGGATTAATCACCTTACTATTTATCTTCCGGATTGTACTGACCTGGTATCCTCAAGCAGATTTGAACAAATTGCCATTCAACTTAATCGCTTGGCCCACCGAACCGTTCTTGATTCCTGTCCGCAAAATCATCCCTCCCATTGGCGGAATCGACATCTCGCCCATTATTTGGGTCGGTATTGTCAGCCTGCTGCGCGAATTTTTAATCGGCCAGCAAGGTTTATTGAGAATGATTTCCTAGTTC
>JAKSDM010001679.1 GCA_022360135.1 Pseudanabaenales cyanobacterium
ATGCTTGAAGACCTCGATCGCTCAAGACCCCATAAAAAGTTCTACTACTTGATATGGGAATTGGAGGGTTGTCCCGTAGGGCACTCCAATATCAATAAGATTATCTTTGGCAATGAAGCATACCTACATTTGCACCTCTGGGAGCCAGGGAAACGCCGGAGCGGGTATGGAACAGACTTCGTTAGGGAAAGTATTTGCAGATACTTCGAGAATTTTGATCTGCAAAAGTTGTTTTGTGAGCCATCTGCGATGAATCCAGCGCCAAATAGGACCCTGGCCAAAATTGGCTTTGAGCTGGTCAAAAAATATGACACAACCCCAGGGTGGATCAATTTTCATCAAACCGTAAATCGATGGGTTTTGAGCAAAGAGAAATGGTTGCAATGGTTTGAAACATCCTAATGCTTTCCACCCAACACAGTGCTCAGAGATCGCACGATATTTTGGGGCTGCATTGCATCCGTGGCTGCTGTCGGTTCATAACCGCAATGCACCATACAATCGGCGCACTTGGGATTACCGCTATTGTGGCCATAGTTGTCCCAATCCGTTTCCTCTAGTAGTTCCTGAAAAGTCTGGTAATAGCCTTCATTGAGTAGATAGCAGGGTTTCTGCCAACCCAGGACGCTGTAGCTAGGACTGCCCCAGGGGGTGCATTCGTAGTCTTTCTCCCCAGTGAGGAAATCGAGAAACAGAGGATTGTGGTTGAAGTTCCAATTTTTTTTACCGGCTCGCATCGGGGCCAGAATTTCTCGAAACAATGCCCGCGTTTGCTCCCGCTTGAGAAAGTGATCTTGGTCCGGGGCCCACTCATAGCTGTAACCAGGGGAGACCATCATGCCATCAATTTCTAGGGTTTCAAGAAAATCAAACAGGTCTTGAATCTCTTTGGGATCAGCTCCCTCAAATATAGTGGTGTTGGTGGTGACTCGAAAGCCCCTGGCTTTGGCTGCCCGAATCGCGCTAATTGCAATATTAAAAACACCTTTGCGATCCACACACTTATCGTGCAGCTCCTGCATCCCATCTAAGTGGACACTAAAGGTTAAATAGGGAGAGGGCTGAAATTTATCCAGACTCTTTTCTAGCAGCAGTCCGTTGGTGCAGAGATAGATAAATTTTCTGCGATCCACTAACCCCTGGACAATTGCGTCAATTTGAGGATGCAATAGGGGCTCGCCACCCGGGATTGAGACCACTGGCGCACCGCACTCTTCAACTGCTGCAAAGCAGTCTTCAGGGGAGAGGTGTTGCTTAAGAATCTCTTTAGGATGCTGAATCTTACCACATCCAGAACAGGCGAGATTACAGCGAAAT
>JAKSDM010001141.1 GCA_022360135.1 Pseudanabaenales cyanobacterium
ACTGGCGATCACCGCCAACAGAACCTGGGCGGTGCAAATATTGCTGGTGGCGGAGTCGCGGCGGATGTGCTGCTCGCGAGTTTGGAGAGCCAGTCTTAGGGCGAGTTTACCGTGGGTGTCTTGAGAAACGCCAACTAGCCGTCCGGGCAACTTGCGGGCATAGGCGGTTTTAGTGGCGTAGTAGGCGGCGTGGGGACCGCCATAGCCTAGGGGAACGCCAAAACGTTGGGTATTGCCAACGGCGATATCGGCGCCGAATTCCCCCGGGGGAGGAAGTAGGGTCAAACTCAGCAGGTCAGCGGCCACGATCGCCAGGGCGCCGACTGCGTGGGCCTGATTGACAAATTCCTTATAGTCGTAAATCGCGCCATCACTGGCGGGATATTGCAGTAACACTCCAAACACGGGTTGACTAAAATCAAAGGTGCGATGATCGCTCACAATCACCTGGATGCCCAAGGGCAAGGCCCGCGTTTTCACAACTTCAATGGTTTGGGGATGACAGGCGGCAGATACCCAAAAGGTCTTTATCTCTTTTTTCTGGCGTAGGTTGTAGCACATGCTCATGGCTTCCGCCGCTGCAGTGCCTTCATCCAACAGAGAGGCGTTGGCAATTTCCAGCCCCGTTAGGTCGGTTACCATCGTTTGGAAGTTGAGTAGGGCTTCTAGACGTCCCTGGGCAATTTCGGGCTGATAGGGGGTGTATTGAGTGTACCAGCCAGGATTTTCTAGAATATTGCGTTGGATCACCGGGGGGGTGATGCAGTTGGCGTAGCCCAGACCAATAAAGGAACGGAACACTTGATTTTGGGAGGCGATCGCCCTGAGCTGCTCTAACGCCTCATATTCGCTCATGCCAGATCCCAGGTCTAAGGAGCGTTTGAGGCGAATCCCAGCCGGAACAGCCGCTTGAATCAGGGACTCCAGCGAGTCAAATCCCAGGGCATCGAGCATTTGGAGACTGTCTTCATGACTGGGGCCAATGTGGCGTTGAACGAAGTCATCTGCCGAGAGCGCCTGATCGAAGGGGCTGAGGCATCGCTGAGGCTCAGAGGGTGAGGCCGAAGCTCCTTCTTGGGGGGGAGTGCGATCGGCAGCAGTATTCAGAGTCTCCGGGGTTTCGATCGCCTGATTACTCATTAACGTTGCACTCCGTGGGTAGAAAGACTTCGACATAAAACACCGGGGAAATGACTGCAAGCAAAACAGACCTCCTCTGACAGCTAGACTGTGGAATAGCGCCTGATCCAACTGAATTGGGAGGGATTATCATTAAATATTAAATAAATATTATAACTATGCAACAAAAGGACTTAAGGTTCCGTAAAAGGCAATATCCTTCACCCTAAAGAGAGACTGCAGCCAATCCCCAGACTTATCCGTCTAGGCGCCTTCTACCTGCGTACTGTATTCATCGGCAGACAAGGCGTCATCCAAGTCTTCTGGGGAGTTCACCTGAACTTTGATCATCCAGCCTTCCCCATAGGGATCATCTGCAAGGTTCTCCGGGGCATCCATAAGCGGATCATTGCGTTCTAGCACTTCCCCGGTTACAGGAGACTGGAGGTCTTCCACCGCCTTAACCGACTCTATGGTCCCAAATTTTTCTCCTTTCTCTATCGTATCTCCGACTTCTGGCAACTCCAGAAACACGATGTCGCCTAGTTGATCCACAGCGAAGGCGGTTATGCCGATCGTGGCCGTCCCATCCTCTAGGCGAGCGTATTCATGCGTATCTAGATACCTAAGGTTTTCAGGATATTCAAAGGCCATGTTATTTCCTCACAAAACCGAACCTGTGAGTTTTATCTTCACCAAAAGTTTGCTATCAGGCAATAGCTCAGCCATGCCGACAAGAGCAGCACATATTTGCAATCAAGTTGCATATTCTCTTTCAGGAAAGCAGTCAACTCTCAACTCTCAACAGTCAGCTTCTTCAGTGGCGAGGATTCACGACAAAGCCTATCGCAACTGAACTTAGTGATTTTAAGGCTGATCGCGATCGTTGATAAGCTGTTTGGCATTTTAAGCTGCACATTAGGCATTGGCATCCAGGTAGACGTTAGGCAAGGAGATTGCCCCGTCTACTGTCTACGGCCTCAAACTGAAAACTAGATACGCATTAGCTTAACTGAATCACTCAAGTAATTGCCTTGGAAGGCAAGCCAGAGGATATCAGCTTACAT
>JAKSDM010001017.1 GCA_022360135.1 Pseudanabaenales cyanobacterium
AATCTCAAACTGAGATTAATCAACTATTGGCGGAACAATGCCAACGGGGAAAACAAGTCGTACGGCTGAAAAGTGGCGACCCCTTTATCTTTGGACGATGAACCGCTGAGATTGAGGCGCTCAAAGCAGCAGACTGTCCATTTGAAGTGACGCCCGGTATTTCTTCTGCCCTGGCTGCGCCGTTGTTAGCCAGTATTCCGTTAACGGATGCAGGTTGGAGCCACTGCTGTGCCGTCTTTACAGCCCATGATCTACAACAACTGGATTGGGAGACTCTCTCCCGACTTGAAACGCTGGTGATTTTGATGGGAGGCAGGGCTCTGCCGGAAATTGCCCATCAATTACAGCGTCATGGGAAACGTCCCGAAACGCCAGTCGCCATCATTCAATGGGCGAGCCAACCCCAACAACAGATCTGGGAAGGTACGCTGATGAGCATTGGGCAAAAGACTAGAGGAGAGGGCTTGTCTCCGAGTGTGATTGTGATTGGTGAGGTTGTGAGACTGCGAGAGTATCTGGAGCCTCAGTGGGCAGTAGGCGTCGAGCAGGGGGGCCAGGGAGTAGACAATCCCCAATCCCCAATCCAAAATCCAAAATCCAAAATCCAAAATCCCCCCCCTGACGGGCAAGACCGTTCTCATTACTCGTTCTGCGGGTCAATCCGGCAAATTTACTCAAATGTTACAAGCTGAAGGGGCTAAGGTGATTGAGACGCCAGCGCTGGAAATTGCGCCGCCTTCGAGTTGGCGACCGATGGATCGGGCGATCGCACAGCTCTCCACCTTTAACTGGCTAATCCTGACGTCTGCCAATGCGGTCAATTTTTTCCTCGACCGACTGTTGAGTCAGGGGAAGGACACTCGCGCCCTGGCTGGCGTCAAAATTGCCGTGGTGGGTAAGAAGACGGCTCAGATCCTGAAACAACGCAGCCTTACCCCTGACTTTATTCCCCCAAACTTTGTGGCGGACTCGCTGGTGGAACATTTTCCCCAGGGCGATCGCTTGGCCGGGAGCCAAATCCTTTTTCCTCGGGTGGAAAGCGGTGGACGGGAGGTGCTGGTTAAAGAACTCACCGCTCAAGGCGCCGTAGTGACTGAGGTCCCTGCCTATCAGTCCGAATGTCCCAAGACGATTGAGCCTGCCGCCCTAGCCTCCCTACAACAGCGACAGGTAGATATCGTTACATTCGCCAGCTCCAAGACGGTGAAACACTTCTGCCACCTTTTGGAACAGGCGGAGGGTTCAGACTGGCCGAGCCTTCTAGAGGGGGTTTGTATCGCCTCCATCGGTCCGCAAACCTCTCAGACTTGTCAGGAATTACTCGGGCGAGTCAACCTGGAAGCGGCGGAATTTACCTTAGATGGGTTAACGCAAGCGATTAGGCAATGGGCTGAGCAGCCATGAGCCATCGTCGCATTATTGGTTTGACGGGAGGCATTGCGACGGGTAAAACAACGGTTTCAAAGCATCTCAGTACAGTTCATCAACTTCCGGTGCTGGATGCGGATGTCTACGCCAGAGCGGCAGTTCAACCCGGTTCCCCTATTTTGAGGGCGATCGCAGACCGCTATGGGGCTGACATTCTGCTACCTAACGGCGCCCTTGATCGTCAGCGGTTAGGCAATATAGTTTTTCAAGATGCGGCTGAAAGAGATTGGTTAGAACAGCAGATTCATCCCTATGTGCGCGATCGCTTCGCTAAAGCAATGTCAGACTTTACCGATAATCAAACGGTGGTCCATGCGGTTCCGCTTTTGTTTGAGGCGGGTCTGACGGATCAGGCGACTGAGATCTGGGTTGTGGCCTGTCCAGAAGCCCAACAGTTGGCGCGCTTGATGCAGCGTGATCGGCTTTCTCTTGAACAAGCCAAAGCACGCATCATAAGTCAGATGCCGCTGGCGGAAAAAGTTGCTCGGGCTGACATAGTCCTGGATAATTCGGGGG
>JAKSDM010000769.1 GCA_022360135.1 Pseudanabaenales cyanobacterium
AAAGCCGGGAAAAGGAAGAGGCTGGTACATTTGAGACTGTAGTCGAGTATAAGGTGCTCACAGACTAAAATGAGCTGTCGCATCCGTCGTATTCTGCTCGCTGCGTTGCTCGCTCTCATCGCTGCGTTCAGTTTCCCCGCTGTGTTTGGGCCATGGGTCGGCGTTGTGTCTGGGCCGGGGGTTCAAGCCGTGGCCCCAGCGTCAACGGCTGAGTCCCTCCTGCAAACTGGAATAGAGCGTTATGAAGCCGAGCAATTTGCGGCGGCGATAGAGGTCTGGAGCCAGGCGTTGAGGGCGTTCGAGGCTGAGGCGGACAGCCTGCGTCAAGCCCTCCTGCAGAGTAATCTCTCGCTGGCCTATCAACAGTTGGGCCAATGGCGGCAAGCAGACGAGGCCCTCTCGGCCAGTCTGGCCCTGCTGGCGGGCTGGGAAGATGAGGAACAGTCCCCGGCCTATTTAGAAACCTTCGCCAAAGCCCTGAATACTCAGGGTCGTTTGCAGTGGACCCAGGGAGACATTGAGGCGGCGCTCGCCACCTGGCGGCGGGCGACGATCGCCTACACTCAGGCGGGGCAGGTCCGGGGGATGGCGCTGAGTCTGATCAATCAAGCCAAGGCGCTACAAGTGCAAGGGTTGCATGTTCAGGCTAAAGCGATCCTGGAGCAACAGGTTTACCCAATTCTGCAGCGGCAACCCCTCGATCCCGCCCTGAAGGCGACCGGACTTTGGCGTTTGGCCAATGCACAGCGACGCATTGGCGACTTAGAGGCGTCGCTGACGACCTTGCAGGAAAGTTTAGAGATGGCGGAAGAGTTTCAACTCGATCCCTTACAGGGTTGGCTGTGGCTTGACTTGGGGAACACCCAACGGGCCTTAGGCGACCAGGCGATCGCCATCGGCAAAACTGATCAGGCGACGGTGCATAGGGACGCCGCCCTGGCGGCCTATCAAAGGGCCGCGATTGTCGCCCCCGCCACCATCACTCAACTCCAGGCCGATCTCAACCAACTAAGTCTGTTGATTGGCGCCGACCGACTGGCAGCGGCGGCGGCCTTATGGCCGACCTTAGAGATGACCGACTTGCCGCTGAATCGCACCGCCATCTACGCCCAAGTGAACTTTGCCCAAAGTCTGACCAAGTTAAAGGCGGCGGGCGGCGGGCGGCAGGGGACAGAGGAGGCGCTTGAGTGGGTGGAGATTGGTCAGTTTTTGGCCGGGGTGGTGCAGCAGGCGAGGGCGTTGAAAGACCCGATTGCAGAGTCTTATGCGATTGGGCAATTGGGTGAGCTGTACGAGTTGAGGGGACAATGGCCGCAGGCTCAGGCGTTGACCGAAAAGGCGCTGCGGTTGGCTGAAGCCGCCCAATACCCGGATGGCCGCTAT
>JAKSDM010001479.1 GCA_022360135.1 Pseudanabaenales cyanobacterium
CGCCAACGCTCCGGCGTCAATCGAGCCTTTCTGGAGACTCGTGTCCAACGCTTTGAATCCCTGACCCTACCGCCCTCAGTAGATCTGGTAAACGCCAGCTTTTGCCTGCAATTCTGCCCACCCGAACACTTTCCCACGCTATGGGGAGAAATTGTCGCCTCGCTGCGATCCGGGGGGCGTTTTTGCGGCCAGTTATTTGGCGATCGCGACTCTTGGACGATGCACTCCAACATTCACGGATACACTCACAAACAAGTGGAGGCGTTACTCCAACCCTTTGAGCCAGAATATTTTGAGCAAGAAGAACATCCTGGCAAGACCCCCCTAGGCGAAGAAAAACACTGGCATCTTTTCCACATCGTTGCTCGTAAGCTGTGATGAACCATCCTTTAAAAATCAAAAGGGACAAGCAATTATGAGATTTGCCCATGACGTAACTGAACTGATTGGCAGGACACCCCTGGTTCTCCTCAACCGCATTCCCCAATCTGAAGGATGCGTCGCCCGAATCATGGTCAAGCTAGAGGGGATGAATCCCGCCGCCTCGGTTAAAGATCGGATAGGCGTCAGTATGATTCGAGCGGCTGAGGCGGCGGGAAAAATCCAACCAGGACAAACCGTATTAATAGAACCGACTTCGGGTAATACCGGAATTGCTTTGGCAATGGCGGCGGCTGTCAAAGGATATCGGTTAATTCTTACCATGCCAGAGAGCATGAGTCTGGAGCGACGGGCAATGCTCAAGGCCTATGGCGCTGAACTAGTTCTCACGCCTGCAGCAGAGGGGATGAAAGGCGCGATCGCTCGGGCCAATGAACTGGCTGAAACGATTCCCAACGCCTTTACGCCACAGCAGTTCCAAAATCCCGCCAATCCTCAAATCCATCGAGAGACAACAGCTGAGGAAATCTGGGCTGATACTGATGGACAGGTGGATATGGTGATCGCAGGCGTCGGCACAGGCGGTACTATCACGGGGATCGCCGACGTGATTAAATCCCGTAAACCGGGCTTTAAGGCAATCGCCATTGAACCCGCGAACAGTCCCGTTCTCTCGGGCGGCCCATCGGGCTCCCACAAAATCCAAGGCATCGGTGCTGGCTTTATTCCTTCCATCCTACAACTCGATCTGATCGATGCCGTGATTCAGGTTAGGGATGATGACGCCATCACCTACGGTCGTCGGCTAGCCAGAGAGGAAGGCTTACTCTCTGGGATTTCTTCAGGAGCTGCTCTCTGGGCGGCGATTCAGATGGCCAAACGACCTGAAAATGCCGACAAACTGATTGTCATGATCCAGCCTAGCTTCGGTGAGCGCTATCTGAGCAGCGTGATGTTCAAAGATCTAGACGTTCCTGACCCTCTTCTTGTCTCCGATGTATTATCGCCTGCGATCGCTAATCTCGCCACCTGATCTTGTCCCCCTGCTCCCTTGATCTCCTACCTCCCCTACCTCGAATGGCGCTGAAATAAGCCATGTGGGCAATGCCCACTCTACGGAATATCAGGGCTTTTGGCGATTTATAAACGCTTTTTCAGTGCCATTCTCCCCTACCTCCCCACTCCTAACTCCAAAGACAACCTATTCCCTCTAAACAAAGGAGACATATCCTATGTCGGCATCCGAACGTCAAGAACAATACCTGAAGCTGATCGATCAGCTACTCAAATGTCCCAACGGTCAGGAACCCGACGTTTTAGACGCGCAGTTGGATCTGATCGACACTGGCTTAGTGAAAACCATGATGCAAGTCGCCACCTCTTTTGCCCATCAGGACAATCAGGAGGCGGCAAAATTCCTCATTTACGTCGCCCGTGAACTGGCTAAGCAACTTGAACTCTATCCTCAACCCTCAACCTAAGGTATGACAGATGGTTACTCAAATCAAATTGACTGCCAATGAGGCTGAAAAAATTGCCTTTGATTTTCTCATGGATGAATGGCGTCTCTTGCCAGAGGATCAAGACTGGTTCAGTGTTCTGACCTCTCGACTGGTGGATCAGAGCTGGTACATCATCGAAATTGGGATTGAAGGCTTACCCGATAAATGGGTCCTTCAGGTCTATGACACTCGACAGTGTGATCCAAACTACACCTTCATCACGCCCATTGCAGCTTCAGAACAAAATACGGGTCTGGCAGATTTCCCCGACAAAATTGCAGAAGTATTGGCGGCAGAACGAAATAGCTGGATAATCTTGGGCCACTGATTGGCTCTGCTACGGGTATTGGTTATTGGTCATTGGTCGTTGGTCAAGTGACAAGTGACAAGTGACAAGTGACAAGGAAAATTAATTCTGTAGGTTGGGTTGAACAGAGTGAAACCCAACGGCCCAGAGATATTCGGAGCGTTGGATCTCGCACCTCGACACCAACCTACAGCGGTATATTCATTCCTGAAGATCTCCTTAATCAATGACAAGTAACGGGTAACAAGTAACGGGTAACAAGTGACGAGTAACAAGTGACGAGTGACAAGTGACAAGTGACCAATAGATTCTGAGTTCTAACTTAGGGAGAATTTAGTGAAAACCTCTAGCTTGCTGACATTCTTGATCACCGCTGTGATCGCCTGCTGGGCTGCCGCTGGTTGTAGTCAGCTTGATCAAGTGTCTGTCGGAGAAACAGACTCATCTACCATCACACTGACGGTATCCGCCGCCGCCAGCCTGCAAGATGCGCTAGCGGTCATCGATCCCCTGTTTGAACAAACCCACCCCACTATCCAGGTA
>JAKSDM010000070.1 GCA_022360135.1 Pseudanabaenales cyanobacterium
CGAAATCGACTGGCGTAAGCACGCCCCAAATGTCTCATCGACATTGATAACAATTCTTGATCGAATGATTTGCTATGACTTTCGCGCCCGCTACCAAAATGCAACTGAAGCGCTAGAGGCTCTGCAGCGTTTTTCAACTGAGTCGGAAGAGTCAGATATTCTATCACAATTGTTCCTGAATGCCGAACAATATATTGCCGAGATAAAAGCCGATAACCCGGAACTGCAATCTCAGAGCAATTTTGCTCAGGGGACAAGCTTTGACCTCCAGGGTAATCCCACCGCGCCAGTAACCGATGAAGTGAATACGCTTCCCCAAGTTTCCGCCGCCGCCCCTGCTGGTTTCTTACAGGATCCCGGCGGCCAACCAGGCGCTCTGCTGCCAGGGAGAACCCCTAAATCCCTCTGGAAGCGATTTCTCAAGCCCTTTCCGATTCTGGCTGCGGTTGCAGTCATCGGCATAACCGCTGGTCTACTCAGAGCCACATTCTTTCCCAAACAGGCTGAACAGGTAACTGTCTCTAGCGGTCAGGTTGATAATGTTGATAATCCTGAAGTCTCCTCTCAAGCTTCTGCTAATCAGCCTATCCCCTTTAACTCCATTGGCTCCTTCCCATTGCCGCTTGACCTGCTTGCCTTGCCTCCGGCTGAAGAAAGAGCGGCTGTACAATTGGCGGAGGCGAATCGCCTACAAGCAGCTCAAAAGTACCATGAAGCATTAGCTGCTTATGAACATGCTATTAGCCTCCATCCCGACTTGGCCCCCGCCTATTTGGGCCGCTGTAACAGTTTGAATGCTCTACAGCAGCCTGACCAGGCGCTGGTTGCATGCAATGAGGCGCTCGCCTTGAATATTAATTATCCAGAAGCTTTGCTGGGTAAAGGAACTGCGCTCGAAAAACAGGGCAATTTGCTAGAGGCGTTGAGATTCTATACCCGAGCAACCCGGATTAAACCCAATCTAGCGGAGGCCTGGCGTGGCCAGAGCAGAATCTTCCGGCAATTTGGCCGCTCAGAGGAGGCGACTCAGGCGTTAAACCGGGCGATCGCGCTCGATCAAGCCCCCGCCAATCCCGCCCCCACTAATCCCGCCCCCGTCGATCAAGCCCCCATCGATCAAGTCCCCGCCAATCCACCCCCCATCGATCAAGTCCCCGCCAATCCAGACCCCGTCAATCCGCCCCCCGCCAATCCCGATGGGGCTAAATCTGACGTCGAATCAAACATTGAATAATCTCTAATCTCTAACTCAGATAGCCTCGTGGGGTAATCATCCAGTCGCCATAGACTAGACTACTGCGGTTGCCGATTAGCAGGGTCGTGAGCATGTTTATGGGGTGTTTTAAGCACTGCGCCAAGGTGGTGAGGGTAATTTGCTCATCCTTGCGGTAAGCGGATTGGACGATCGCAACTGGGGTATCTGGAGAGCGATGGCGCAGGAAAATGCGTTGAGCGATCGCACTTTGTTCTGTTCGAGTTTTGGATCGGGGATTATACAGCGCCACCACAAAATCTGCCTGAGCGGCTGCTTCAAGTCGCTGCTCAATGATTTCCCAAGGGGTCAACAAGTCGCTGAGGCTAATGGCGCAGAAATCATGCATGAGCGGCGCCCCAACCCGTGAA
>JAKSDM010000147.1 GCA_022360135.1 Pseudanabaenales cyanobacterium
GGCAGTTGATGAATGGCTACAGCCAGGGCCGCCCCATCCAGTTTTGACGCCTGCCAATCAATCAGAGCAATGTCATAACCCCGGTTGTGTTTAAGCACTTCCAAGGCAGTTTGTCCAGAGGCGACTGGCGTAACCGCCATTCCCCAGAACTTGGCTTCAAGGCTGATAAACTGACGGCTGGCGGCGTTGTTATCCACAACCAGCATGCGTTTACCGATTAATGCGCTAGGGTGGGGAGTATCTTCATTGGCGGTCGGAGAAATTGTTGGCTGGCTCGTTTTGGACTCCGTCACGGCGGTTGTTATGACCCCGATCGTGAAGTGAAATGTCGACCCTTCGCTAGCTTCACTCTCTACCCAGATGGCGCCGCCCATCATCTCGCATAGGCGCTTGCTAATGGCTAACCCCAGACCTGTACCGCTATAGCGGCGAGTGATAGATGAATCAATCTGACTGAAGGGCTTAAACAGGCGGTCGAGGTGCTGAGTAGGAATGCCAATGCCCGTATCCCGCACTGAAAATAGAATCGGAAGAGGTGAATTCTGCTGGATTTTCCCCCCAGTGCGACCCGATGGAGTGGACTTTGGGATTGCTTTAGAACCCTCTATAGGCAGGTTGACGGTAATGACAACCTCGCCGGAATCGGTAAATTTTATGGCGTTGCCAATCAGGTTGACTAATACTTGGCGCAGGCGATCGCTATCTCCAATCGCCCTTTTGGGAACCTGGGGGGCAATGTAGCAGACCAACTCCAAATTCTTGTCATGAGCAGCTGTCGCCAACAGGTCTACAGTTTCTTCAACACAGTCGCGCAGCTTAAACAGATGCGGTTCCAGCTCTAACTGCTCCAATTCTATTTTGGAGAAGTCAAGAATGTCCTTAATAATGCTTAAGAGGGCGTCGCCGCCGGTCTGAATAGTTTCTACGAAGTCCCGTTGTTCAGTCGTGAGAGGCGTGTCTAACAACAGACTCGTCATGCCAGTCACCGCATTGATAGGGGTGCGTATCTCATGGCTCATCATCGCCAGAAATTCACTTTTGGCCCGATTCGCCGCCGCCGCCGCCGCCGCCGCTTTCAGGGCTTCCTCCCGGGCCAGAGCCAGTTCACGTGTGCGCTGCTCCACCATCTGCTCCACCAAGACGGACCGACGGGCCATGAATAGAATAAAGGCCCCTACTAAGCTAGTAAAGAAAAAGCCGCCTGTCAGCACGAACCATGGCTGCCCAGTCCGATTCGCTTTGATAAATTCCTGAGTAGCGTAAAACCTTAGCGCCAAGGTGCAGCCACCAAAATGAAAGGTTAACTGAGTTGCCAAACTGCCTGTTTGCGGCTGTATTTTGAGGGGGAATTGGATTAGGATGCGACTTTTGTCTAAATCGGTTTGATTGGTTTGATCAAACAGCTGAAATCCAATCCCAGGCAATGCCAGATCGGTTAATGAAGCCGCCGCCAACTGATCTAATTGCAGGTAGGCCCCCATAAATCCTTCTAGCGACTCCCGCCGTTCCGCCACTGTATGAGTCGAGGCGCCTTGTCGATAAACAGGTAAGTAAACCAAGGCGACGTTCTGATGAGCTGACCCGACTCCGAACTGAATCTTTGCTTGACCCTCATTCTGGGCCTGTTCTAACACCTGCATTTGAATGGTATCTGCCCTGAGGTCAAACCCTAAGCCCCATTCGTAGCTCATCTCGGGTTCAAGAAAATATATCGGGTAGTAAATTTCTCGTTGGCTAGCTGGAACTAACTCCCCTCGGGCATTGCGCTGAGTAAACTGGAAATTCGCCAGACCATCGCCCTGGGCCTGCTGCTCGTAGGCGTTTCGTTTAACGTGGCGGACTTTGGGAGCCCAGCTGAGCGCTTGAATACCGACATGCCGTTGCAAAAGGTCTTTGGCGAATTCTTGAAACTCTTGTCGATTATGGTCGATATGGGAATGCATCGCCTCAATGGGATGCGGGTTTGTATGGAATGCATTCAAGGCGTAGAGGGTATCAATTGTTCGGTTCAGATCGGACTTTAAAACTTGGGTCAGCAGCGCCGCATGGCTTTCGAAAGACATTTGCAAACGGCTCTGTTCAGTATCGCGAGCATTGATGAAGAGCGCCATCGTACCGCCCAGAATCAGGCAAGCAGGCAAGGCCCAAATGAAGAGCCGTTTCAAAGGAACTTGAACTTGCTGGGTGAGATAGATGGCGCCTATGGGGAGTAACGCCAGAACACCCAACGTATCTCCTATCCACCAAGTTATCCAGGAAGACAGGAAGGCGGCGGGGGATGGGGTCATTCCAGCGATGGCTAAAATCAAGTTTCCCCAGCTGGCTCCCACCAGGCAGCTGATCGGGCCTGCCAGCAATAGCAACTGAATAACACTGGTAATCTGATTGAGCCAGTTGGGGTCTCGAAACAGACGTCGCAGCAGAAATCTGCCAAAGAAGGCTTGCAGGACAGCGGCTAGCCCCGTACTGGCGGCTGTCATTAGCCCAACCTGATCAAGCGCATGAGGACCCATGCAGAGAATGTAGCAATTTACGCTAAATGAGCCCAGCCAAATCCCAGGCCAGATGCGGGGACCCAACGCCAACATCATCACTAAAGCTGCGCCAGCAGACGGCCACACTGGACAGGCGTACTCTGGCGTTACCAAATATGAGCACAAAACACCCAACCCCCCATA
>JAKSDM010001508.1 GCA_022360135.1 Pseudanabaenales cyanobacterium
AAGATCAAACTTTGGTTGACCGCCAGTCTAGTGGCGGTCATAGCAACGATTTATTGCAGCTGCCGAATTCCCAGTCCTGCCGCTGATGACGTCAGCCATTTTATTCCCAACGCTGGCGTCCCGGCTCCAACCCGAGTGGTGCAAGGCTGGGTTGAGGAAGAACCCCAGCTCACGCGCGATCAGCAGGCCAAGTTTTGGCTCAATGTCGCTTCGCTACGGACCCAGATAGATCCCAATGGGATTTCAGAGCGGCGATCGGTGAGCGGCAAGCTCTATGTGAAAGCCCCTTTGTTGCAATCCACCGGGCTGTATCGGGGGCAGCTGGTGGAGGTGACGGGCCAACTCTATCAGCCTCAGGCGGCGCAGAATCCCAATGGATTTGACTTCAAAGCCTATCTCGATCAAAGGGGGGTATTTGCGGGTCTGACGGCGGAGCAGGTCGAATTCCCAACCAATCAGACCCGCCCCCAATGGAGACTTTGGCGCTTGCGGCAACGCATCGTACAAACGCAAGTGCGCTGGCTGGGCAGTCCGGCGGGTCCTTTAGTCAGCGCCATGACATTAGGGCGACGGGCGGTGGATTTGCCCTATGACATTCGAGATGCATTTATCCGAGCTGGGCTGGCTCACACTCTAGCGGCATCAGGGTTTCATGTCTCCCTGGTATTAGGACTGGTGCTGGCGCTGACGCGATCGCTAGGGTCTCAACTCCGATTTGGGTTTGGATTGGCGGCGCTCATTTTCTACGTTAGCTTAACGGGCGGCTCGGTGAGCGTCTTACGGGCGGCGATTATGGGCTTTGGGGCGCTGATCGGTCTGGTCACTGAACGGAAGATTAAACCGTTGGGATGTCTTCTGATGGCGGTCACCTTGCTGCTGATCTGGAATCCTCAATGGATCTGGGACATTGGCTTTCAGCTCAGCGTTATGGCGACTTTGGGCCTGGTGGTCATGGTGCAACCCTTAGTTAAACGGCTTGACTGGATGCCCTCTGCGATCGCAGCGCTAGTCGCCGTCCCCATCGCCGCCTATATCTGGACACTCCCCCTGCAACTCTTTCATTTCAATACCTTTACTCCCTACAGCATTTTGCTGAATATCTTAGCCACCCCCTGGGTAATTCTGATCAGCTTGGGGGGGTTGGTAAGCGCTGTAGCGGCGAGTATTTGGACCGATGCAGGCGGGGCGATCGCTTGGCTACTCAACTATCCCGTTCAGGGCCTGATAGCGCTAGTCGATTTTTGCAATTCTCGACCCGGAAGTGCGATTGCAGTTGGGCAAATTTCTCAACTTCAACTCTTCCTCCTATATGGCCTTTATGGGCTTGGATGTCTTCAGTCCTGGTGTCGGCGACGGCAATGGCTGGTGGGTCTATTGGCGCTTATTTTGATCATTCTGCCTGGCTGGTATCGGACAGCCGCTTTAACCCAAGCAACGGTTCTAGCAGCCGCTAACAATCCAGTATTAGTGCTTCAGGATCATCGTCAAACCAGCTTGATTAACACAGGCGATGGCAAGACCGCTTTCTACACCCTACTGCCGTTCTTAAAGCAGGCTGGGATAAACCGCCTGGCATGGGGCGTCGCCCCTTCGCTTGCGCCCCATACCCTAGACGGATGGCGGACGATTTTGGCCCAGGCTCCCATTGGCGCCTTTTTGAGCCCGCAGGAGACCGACCCCTTGCCGGAATTTCCCAAGCAGTATCAGTCCCTGTCGTCGGTACAGGCGATCGCAGTGGGCGATCGCTCCCTACAGGCCCTGGCTCCAGATTTTCCAGTCCTATGGTTCAAGCTTCGAGGGCAAATCTGGTTACTCTTGCATCAAGTAGACCCGGTAATGCAACAACAATTGGCGACAACCGGACAACTTCCTCAGAGCCAGGTGCTTTGGTGGTCCGGAGAAACGCTCACGGAAGAATTGCTAGAGGCGGTGCGGCCTAGGGTGGCGATCGCCTCGGCAATCACTCTGGATGAAGCGACCGAGAGGAGATTGCGCGATCGCGGCGTTCAGCTCTATTGGACCGGGCGAGACGGCGCGATTCAATGGACGCCAGAGCAAGGATTCAGCAGCATTCTATCTTCAACGATTGATCATTTCTAGCCCTTATAAGGGAACTGCGGCTAAATAACATCCCATCTACCCTGAGAGGATTTTAGATTTTGGATTTTAGATTTTGGATTTTAGATTTTAGATTTTGGATTGGGTCATCAGGAATGGC
>JAKSDM010001538.1 GCA_022360135.1 Pseudanabaenales cyanobacterium
ACTTGAACTAGATAATAGATAGCTTAGAAAAACCTGAATTAGATGAGAAATGGCTTAGAGAGAGCTTTGAATAAGCTGTTGCAACCCTTTGCCTGCCGATGTTTTCTCAACCCGTGTGGATTTCTGTTGTTCTAGGTCTAAAGTCCTACGCCTTATCTAGGTCTTACGCCTCAAGAGTTCCAAGGCTTGCCCCGCCTATGATGCCTCTATAACGACAAGGTCAAAGCATGACCCGAAGATATACAGGTAATTAATCATGGCAGACGAACAGATTCCCTCCATCGTTGTCTCAGACGGGGAGACCGAATTCACTCCTCCCATCGTTGTCTCAGACGGGGAGGCCGAAATCACGTCCCCCATTGTTATCTCGGATGGGGAGACTGAATTTATTGGCGAAGACATCCAAGCCCCAGAAGGGCAGCCAGCAGTTGATATTCCAGGCGATCAGGCTCGGCTAATCGTTGCCAGAGGCGGCTCAATTTCAGCGCCTGATGTCGGCAATACGGCTGTGCAAGCGAGCGGTGAAAATGTCGCAATTTTCAATCAAGGATCCATATCTGGTGATTTGAATGGCTTAAGCTCTACTGGCAATCGCTTCAGGTTGTTTAATCGAGGGGAGATTCAATCCAATAGCCGCGCCGTTGATCTGAGTGATGGCGACGGGATTGTTGTCCTAAACTCAGGCAGTATCTTGGGAACGGACAATCAGCGCAACGGTACGCTCTACGTCGATGGCACAGTTGATGATTTGAGATTAGTAAACAGTCGTAGCGGCGTTATTGATGCTGGAGCAGGCAATCTAGGGGATGCTGTGTCCGTTCAGGTCGGCGCCGCTGGAGACCCCAGCAATGAAAACATCAACATCGTTAACAATGGCCTACTCCAGGGACGTGGTGATGGTTCCGAGGTATTTGCCGATGGCGCCCGTGTCACTGCTAATGGCTCTAGCGGCCTTCGCTTTTTCAATGGCTCAGGCCAGCCTGAGGCTACGGTCACCGGATCTGTGATCAACCGAGGGGTGATTACCTCAGAAGTGAATGTCGGCTTTTTGGGAGGGCTTGTGGTTGAAGACGGCGTCGCCTTCGAAGGCCGCATTGTCAACGGTCGTAATGGTCTTATCTCCGGTCCCCGCAATGGCCTCTATATCGGCAACGCTGAACATGATCTCCAGATCGTGAATTCGGGACAGATCGAGTCAGGTAGCCGAGCTGTAAATTTAGACGGTGATAACGTCACC
>JAKSDM010001287.1 GCA_022360135.1 Pseudanabaenales cyanobacterium
GGTGAGGAATATCAATCTTATCGTCAACAGACTAAGCGTCTATTTCCGTACATTTACTAGCCGACCAATTCATAACATTGAATTGGGCTGAAATGATGATTTATGAATGTTATTTATAAACTTCGCCATCATTCCTTTTCCCGATTAGTAAGATTTCCAGGATTTTTTCTTCCACTTGGTAAACAATCCGATATTCTCCAATATCTGTTCTTTGGTAAGAATATCCCTTCAACTTTAAAGAATCAGATGGATAAGGATTACTTCGAAGCTCTGTAATTTTGGCGGCAACTTGTCTAGCGTGTTTAGGCGCAAGCTTTTTAATGAACTTTGCTGCCTGTCGCGACAAATTAACTCTAAGCATTCAGAAGCTCCTCTAACAGAGCCTCACTTTCCGACATTCCAATAAACCCTTCTTGTTTCGCTTTTCCAGCTTTAATCGCTAGAAGTTCGTCTTCTAACTCTGATAACCGTTCAAATTCCTCAATAGAAATTACGACAGCAACATTACGTCCTTTTTTTGTAATTTGTATCGGCTCTCTACGAGCTAAATCCAGCAGTTCGCCAAACCGATTCTTTGCCTCAGACGCTCCAAACGTTTTCATAACGCTCTAGAGAAAATTATTGAACATTAAGCCCGAGATAGCTATTTTAGCTAATGCCAACGCCTCCGCCTCGCGTTCTTTATCTGCGGCCATCTGTTTGTACGTAGCATCAAGTTCATCCTTATCACTCTCCATCGGAACTCCCCACAACTTTCCCTCTGAAAACAACATACTGATAGATGTTGTAGAACACCATGATGGGTATCAGAATACCCACAAAGATCAGCATAAAGACCAGTGAACTGGGGGCGGCGGCGGCCTCGTAGATAGTGATTTCGGTGGGGATAATGTAAGGAAAGGCAATCATTCCCAGGCCAATAAACGACATTAGGAAAATCAGGATAGTCCAGATGAAGGGGGTCACTTCTTCCGATCGATTGAGGCTGCGGATCAGCAGCCCAATCAGCAAAACGCCAAGAATCGGAATTAGAGCAAAGACGTAGACCTGCGGCTGGGCGAATAATCGGACTCGGGCGGATTGGTAAAAAATCGGGGTCGTAATTGTAATCAAAATGGCCCCAATCAACGTGGTGAAAGCGGCAATTTTAGCCGTTCCATAATGGGTCTTCTGTAGTTCCCCTTCAGTCTTGAGAATAAGATAGGTGGATCCGATCAGCACATAGCCTTGAATTAGGGTCAATGCTGTCAGCACCGACTGAAGACTCAGCCAATCCCAGGGGCCGCCAATAAAATGACCCGCCTGATCCACGGCAATCCCCTCCAGCACTCCCCCCAGAGCAAAGCCCTGCCCTAGGGCCGCCATAAAGCTGCCCGCGCCAAACGCGATATTCCAAAACAGCTTACGGTTAGAATACTCCCGAAACTCAAACGCCACAGCCCGAAAGATCAACCCGAAAAGCATCAAGATAACCGGAATGTATAGGGCATTTAGGATCGTGGCGTAAGCCAGAGGAAAGGCCCCAAACAGAGCACCGCCCATCAACA
>JAKSDM010000204.1 GCA_022360135.1 Pseudanabaenales cyanobacterium
AACCATCAAAGCATTGGAGACGGAAGTGTTATGTGTATAACCTGCGGTTGCTCCGACGGAGCTCAAGTGACTTTTACCCGCGTTGATCAGCTGATCAATCAGCAGACGCCAGACCCGCCATCGGTAGCATCTCATACCCATACTCATACCCTTGCCGATGGCCCCGTCATTACCCACTCCCACGATGGGGCGTCTACCCCTTCCCACAACGGCGCCTCCACTCATCACCATCATGGGGAGGTGAATCACTCCCACGATGGGGCTCCCACTCCCCGCCACGATCAGGTGGCGACTCATTCCCAGGCGCATTCCAATAACGGTGTGTCTACCCATACTCAAGATCACTCAGTGCAAACTCAACCCGCATACATTCACGCCCAAGTTCACGGCGCCACCCTGACCCTAGAGCAAAACATCCTCTCCAAGAACAATTTAATCGCCGCCCAGAATCGGGGCTGGCTCAAAGGTCGTCAGATTACGGCCCTCAATCTGGTGAGCTCGCCTGGAGCTGGGAAAACCACGCTGCTGGTGAAAACGATTCAAGACCTCCAGGCCGACATTCCGATCGCCGTTATTGAGGGTGACCAGGAAACCGCCCAGGACGCGGAACGGATTGCCGCCACCGGCTGCTCGGCGATTCAGGTTAACACGGGCGCTGGCTGTCACCTGGAAGCGGCGATGGTTGAACGGAGTCTGGAGGCGCTCAACCCGCCGGAGCGTTCCTTAGTTCTGATTGAGAATGTCGGCAACCTTGTCTGTCCCGCCCTGTTTGACCTGGGGGAAAAGGCTAAGGTCGCTATGCTCTCTGTCACTGAAGGCGAAGACAAGCCGATCAAGTACCCCCACATGTTTCGCGCCAGCCAGGTGATGGTGTTGACTAAGATCGACCTACTCCCCTATGTCAACTTCGATGTGTCTTGCTGTCTTGACTACGCCCGTCAGGTCAACCCGAAATTGACTATCTTTCAGGTGTCTGCCGTTTCCGGAGAAGGCTTGTCAGATTGGTACGCCTGGCTGAGATCATTGGCTGGCTGGTGATTAAGGCAAGGAGCCACCGTTAAAGCATCGCTAGCTCTTCAAGACTTGATATGCTGAAGCAAATGTTGAGCAAGCACTGCAGCCATGAAATACTTCCGCTACTTTTGTCTGATAATCGGTTTTGCCGCTGTTGTCTGCTTCTTTTTCGGGAAGTTCTTGGCATCGTCTTTGTTAGGATTTGCTACGGTTGGTCTAACTGGGGGGGCCTGGTTTATCAATCTACGAGACACCAAAGATCAAATTGCACAGCTGCGCCGAAAACTAGTCGATGAAGAAAGACGCAGTAGAGATTTTGAGCAGCAACTAGACGTAAAAAATCAGTTGCTTGATGTATGCAGACGCGATCGCAATGCTGCTGAGACTCGGCTCAAAGAAGTGCAGGAAATTCACGCCGCCTTTGTTAAAGCGGTAGATCCCATTCCGGGAACAGCTGAGCGCTGTCTGATTCGGACTGTTGAAGCAGAGCAAATTGGGAATATGTTCCAGCAAGTTTTGCAGCAATCGGTGGATGGATGAAATCCCTGCCTCCAAAAACGGCGGCATTGGGCAGTCCAGCCAGATAAGGAGTCAGACTATTTCCACGACATCACCGGGTCGAATCATCCCACCAGACAGGACACGGGCGTACAGGCGACTGCTGCCTGGATACTTTGCTTGACTAATTCGGCTATATCGTCGGTTTGAGAACCAGCGCGCATTTGTCCGACAGGGGGCCGCATAGCTGGCGATTTCAAGCAGGACTTCGGCCCCCAATTTGAGCTTCACCCCAGGGGTTATCTGAATCCAATCGAGTCCTACAATAGTGACATTTTCCCCCGCACTGCCAGCGGCGATCGGATGGCCTTCCTGACGGAGTTGATCAATCATTTCCTGTGACCATAGACAAACAGCGCGTTCTGGGCCGCCATGAATTTTGGGGGTTGTCTGCCGATCGCCGACTAACCCATTGATATCCACCCTAGCCTCAAACACTGCTGTCTTGGGTACGCCACCCGGCGAGATACTGACCTGTACGATGTGGCCCATTTGCTCCCCTATCTCCCGCATCCTCGAGAGATTTTGGATTTTGGATTTTGGATTTTAGATTTTAGATTTTGGATTTTGGATTTTAGATTTTAGATTTTGGATTTTGGATTTGCGCTTCTGCCCCATCCTCCTATCTCCCCCTGCTTCCTTAGTAAGTAATAGCGAAAACTTCAAAACTGCTCTTCGAGATTTCTACATCCTCAATCAGTTCTATATTCGAAACCCTAGCGGAGGGTGGACCCTGTTTCGCCCATTGAACCAGTGCTTGAACATTTTCACTGCTACCTTCCGCCACAATTTCTACTGTGCTATTGGGTTTGTTCTTGACATATCCATTCACATGCAATCTTTGGGCTTCTGCTCGGGTATAAAACCGAAAGCCAACCCCTTGCACCAAACCATGAACAATAATTTTGCATCGTTTCATAGGCATACTTTAAGGCTATTCATCCTCCCGATTCGCTGGAGTCTGTCCATTAACACTAATGTAAATTCGAGCGTTGGACATACGTGAGAGATCTCGCCGTCAAATCCCGCTCCCGCACATCCACTAGCACAATTTCCAGCTTAGGTCTGCGAAGCAAGCCCAAAAAGCTGAATTGGCCAGGAATGACATATCGCCCCGCGCCTAAAACCTTAACTAACACCCCATCTCGGTAGGATAAACCCCGATGGGCATCTTTGATAATGACTTCACGCCGAATCATGCTAGAGCAGTTCTAAGCTGTATGGAGAATGGGTCAAGACTGGGGAAGGGGGAAGGGAGCAGGGGGAAAATTATAAGCAGCCCCGTAGCTGAGCCGATATGGAGAACGAATTTCCAGATAGGTGTCTGCTGAAACACTATCGCACTGCGTGATAGCAAAACCGGATGTTGATTCGCTCCTAACTCGCCGGGGCGGAATCATTATATATTCAAGCAACCCTTGGCGATCGCAATTGCAAAGCTAAGATACAGATAGCCTATTCTGGGAAAAATGGTCATGGTCCAGTTCAACCCACTGCACTGTTTGCCCTCATCGGCAGAACTGCCTGACTCTGATGACACCCCCGTGGATAACGAACTGCAAGACCTGATGCCCGGTCTCCTCAAACTCATCCTGGCGAATATCTGGAAAACGCGGATGGACTGGTTTTTTGGCGTAGATATGGGTGTCTACTACGACCCTGATGAACCCGCCATTGTCCCTGATGGCTTCTTGAGTTTAGGGGTCGAGCGGATCGTTGATGAAGAATTGCGCCTTAGCTATGTTATTTGGGAAGAAAACAATATTGCGCCGATGTTTGTCCTGGAAGTGGTCTCTAAGACTTACCGAGGTGAATATGGCGCCAAAAAGGAAAGATATCAGCAGTTAGGAGTACTGTATTATGCGGTCTATTCCTCGCAGCAGCGGCGTAAATCGCCTCTGGAAATCTATCGCCTGATCGACGGAGAATACGTATTGCAGTCCGGCAATCCAGTCTGGATGCCAGAAATTGGCTTGGGCTTAGGGCGAGAACAGGGAAGCTACCAAGGCATTACTCGGGAATGGCTATATTGGTATAGCCAAGCGGGCGATCGCTATCCCACTCCAGACGAACGCGCAGAAACCGCTGAGCAACGCGCAGAAACCGCTGAGCAGCAATTGCAAGACCTGCTCAAAAAACTTAAAGGTCGAGGGATTGATCCGAATACCTTATAGCGGCCTTGTCTTGGCGATACTTCAAAAAACTATTTACATTATCTCCTTTACCTCTTAACAGTTTTATGTATCATTTTATACCATTAAAAAATGGATCGGCGATAGAGTTTAACTGACGTTAAGACAACCTATGGGTGCTGTTTAGGAGGACACTGACGCCATGATGATAGAGGCCAATGCACCTGTAAACAACTTGACGGGGCCAGCGGAAGTTGAACTGGTCAAGCCAACTCAGACCCTGTCTACGCTGGAATTAGCGGCAAGGGATGTGCGCTTAGTCCTAAGGGAGCAAAGTGAACAAGGCCAACGTCTCACCACAAAGCTGAATATCCTGTTTGTCGCCAACGGCGCCCTACTAACCAGTCTGAGTGTCTCTCGCCTGATCATCAGTTCCAGCCTGTTTAGCGTCGCAGAGGCGGTCGGCTTCTTGGTAGGCTTTACGTTACTGGTGCGGGCATTCCTACCTCGACAGACTGCCGTTAGCCCTAACTTGGAAGATAGAAAATTCTTGGAGCGTTACTTAGCGCTCTCGGCTGAAGAGTATCAGCTACAGATGCTAGTCAATTTAGCAGAGACCTACAATGCCAACAAGCAGCGCCTAGACGATGTCTCCCAGACCCTAAAATATGCCGCCTACGCCACCTGGTTTACAGCTGTTATTATGCTGATACAGATAATATCCATCTACTTCAATCTCTGAAGGGAGCATTTGAATTTTTCTTAAATTCTCCATTACAGTTTAAGATCTTTAATTATGGAAGCAGAACAAGTCAGTGACGCCTCTTCTGATAAACAGATTAGTTTGCCAGAACCGGACATCGATAACATCACGGTTCTGACAAAAGAATTGCCAAACGAACCGATCTTGCCTTGGCATCGTTACGA
>JAKSDM010000240.1 GCA_022360135.1 Pseudanabaenales cyanobacterium
ACAGGGTTTGTTCGCTGGTAGATAATCTTGTAGCGCTGCAAAGTAGCTGGGAATTGGCCAAGCATGGATACTAATTAGCTTTTTGATAATGCCGTCTGAATCTCCTAGCATCTGGCCAAAGCGAGCAGCGGTCATAAAATCATCAAAACTGAGAATCAACTCTGCCCAAGAATAAGCCGGACCTAGGGGAATCTCCAGTGCAGTGATGATGCCATTCGTCCCATAAGCATGGTTCACCTTCTGCACCTCGTCTCCCCGCAGCTCAATCACCTGGGGTTCATCCTCCATAGTGACGACTCGAACCGCATGGAGATTGCCGCGATCGCGCAACATCCCATAGGTAATTGACCCAATTCCTCCACTCCCGCCGCCAATAAACCCTCCCATCGTCGCCGTGCGATAGGTCGACGGCGCCATCCGAATTTCCCAGCCCATGGCCCGTGTTTTCTTATCAATCGCCGACAATTTCGCCCCCGGCTCTACACAGGCTAATCCTGGTTTCATCCACTTAATCGCATTCATCTTGCTCAGATCCAGGATTACCCCACCCTCTAAGGGAATTGCCTGCCCATAATTACCTGTGCCTGCTCCCCGAACTGTTAGGGGTATCCTGGCTTGTACACACGCCTTCGCCACTGCCAAGACTTCTGCTTCGGTTTTTGGACGCGCCACAATATCGGCAACCTTATCCCCCAGTTGCGCTTTCAATACCGGGCTGAAGTAGTAGTAGTCCTTCGAGAGCTTATCGAGCTGATTGGGCTCCCGAATAGTCTCAATCTCACCCAGGGAAGCTGCGAACGTATCCCAGTCGATGGGGGCGGTTGGAGGAGGAGAAGTCATAGGGAGTTTGTTTTTAAGGGGTAGGCGGTAGAGGATAGGCGGTAGGGGGGAAGCGGTAGTCAGGGGAGAAGAGAAATTTGGGGAGGGAAAGCATAGAAATATTGGGAAATTATCAAGAAATTATCAAAGGGTTGCCCAATCTACTGCTTACTCTCTAACAACTACCAACTATCGCCTACCGGCTACACTCTCTAAAATCTTCTCTGAATCTGTCACAAACCCAAAGCACTGGTTCACATTGTAGAGGGTGGCCTGCATACAGTATTCGGGAGACGTCGTTGCAGTGCAATCCTTTAGCAAAATGCAGTCGTAGCCAAGGAAGTTGGCGTCTTGCAAGGTGGTTAGGACGCATTGGTCGGCGTTGACGCCGCCGAAGAGGAGGGTGGTTTTGCCCAGGTTACGCAGAATGCTATCTAAAGGGGTGTCCCAAAAACCGCTCATCCGGTACTTATCGATCTTGATATCGTCAGTTTCTTGTTCCAGCTCATCCACAATGGCGGCGGCCCAACTGCCTTTAGTTAAGACAGGCGCTCCATTTTTGGGCAGGGGATCGGCCAGACCGACGCCATCGCCAGAGGGATTGTAGACATGACGTAGCCCCGCACTGATGTTAAGCAAATCAGACCGATTGCCCCAGTTCAACCAAATGACTGGAACATCGATTTCCCGTAGCTTGGGAAGAAGGGTTTTGAGGGGACCAATCGGTTTTCTGGCCGGGGTCACATCTACGCCGATATGGGCTAACCAACCATCAGGATGACAGAAGTCGTTCTGCATATCCACCACAATGCAGGCGGTTTTTGCCAGATCCACTGTCAATTCCTTGGTATCGGTGGGAAAGTCAATCAGACGCTGGGGCATTGGCGGACGAGTGATATCAGCCATCTCAGCATTGACAGACCATGCATTGGGGGGCATACCCAAGGTGCGTAATGTTGGATTCATCTCAAAGTCACCTCCTCCTAGAGAACCTATAGCGATCGCACTTGTGTGGAATACATCTCAGTGTAGTCAGGGTATAGGGTGAAGGGTGTAGTCAATGCCAAAAGAGCGACTGAAGCCACGCTAGGAGTGCTTCATTGGCTTGGAGCCAAGCCATCCCTACGCCAGTTCCATCCGTGTCTTGAGGGTTACGGTGTACACAGATCTCGACTCCGATTGCGAATTCGCCGATCTGGCCCCCCTAACCCCCCAATTCTGGGGGGGATCAGAGTTCAAAGTCCCCCAGAATTGGGGGATTTAGGGGGCTGAAATGACTCCGACTCCGAC
>JAKSDM010001472.1 GCA_022360135.1 Pseudanabaenales cyanobacterium
CCAACAATCATAATCCGTTACCAGGGCCAGGGTGGCGTAGGCAATTTCGGCCTCCCTCGCTAACTTCGCTTCTGGTAGATTGGTCATGCCAATTACCGTAGCCCCCCAACTGCGGTAGAGGTTGGATTCTGCCTTAGTAGAAAAAGCAGGACCCTCCATGCAGACATAGACCCCTCCTTGATGCAAGTTTACCTCCAGCAAGTCAAGACTCTCCACCGAGTTGGCCAGCACTTTAGCCAAATTGGGACAAACCGGATCGCCAAACGCAATATGGGCCACAATCCCCTCTCCAAAAAACGTAGAGATACGATTCTTGGTGCGGTCAATGAACTGATCAGGGAGCACCATATCCAAAGGTTTCACGTCTTCCTTGAGTGAACCCACCGCAGAGGCTGAAATCAGATACTCTACACCTAAGCTTTTCATTGCATAGATATTGGCCCGAAAAGGTAATTCTGAAGGGATCAGGCGGTGATTGCGGTCATGACGCGCCAGGAAAGCCACTCTGGCTCCCCCTAACGTCCCCAGAATCAAGGCATCTGAAGGAGATCCGAAGGGGGTGTCAATTTCAATTTCGGTTATATCCTTGAGCGCCTCCATCTGGTAAAGGCCGCTCCCGCCGATGATCCCAATTTTGGCTTGTGCTGTCATATTGTCTGCCAATTCTTTTCTGCAACGCCAACTTATCTTAACGGTGAACGAGGTACAGGTATAGAGAGCTAACAGATTTTAGGCGTCTATTACCCATTACCTATTACCCATTACCCGAAAGTGAACCGCTAACCGCTAATTCATAGGCAGCCCCCATGACGCTTCGAAAGTTAACTTTGACTCACCGAATCGACCCTCACCAACCGAATCTGCGTTCGCTGATTCCTGACATCGGTGGGGGAGATGTCGGGTAGGGGCTCACTAAATCCCTTGCCTTCAGCGATGATGTTGTGCTTAACACCCTTGCCGAGCAGATAGTCCACCACCACTTGGGCGCGCTGTTGGCTAATGGTCTGGTTGAGGGCGGCGGTTCCAGTTCTAGAAGTGTGGCCGATCACCCGCACGGCGACAGTCTGGGGGTTAAACTCCTGGATTTCCTTGACCAAACCCTCTAAAGTCTGCTGACCAATAGCGGTCAGCTGGGCAGAGCCAATAGCGAATTCAACGTTCCCTTGAACTTCTAAGTTACCGATATCTGGAGCCGCTTGCACTTCTCTAGCAGTTATTTGCGGGATAGCGGCGACAGTCTGTCCGCCACTACCGGCTAGCCGCTGCGCCAGATCGGGATTATCCACCCGCACCTGATCAATCAAGATTTGTGTATTGAGGGCGGCTGTGGTGAGAAACTGGTTATTAAAAAGTTTTGCGGGATTTTGCGGGATTGTATTCAATCGGTTCGACCGGACTAAAACCGATGAGATCGCCTCAATCCGACGTGTCAAGGTGTTATCAACCATCCAGCTTTGAGCTTCGGCGGCAGTGAAGAAATCAATTCCTTGAAGCACAGCCTCTGCGTCTTCTGGAGAAAGGCCGCCATCCTCAGCGATCTGAGCCTTGAGTTGGGAGGCGTCTTGCACATTAGTGTCAATCCGCCGATAGTAAACCTCCAGGAACTGTGAGATTTCTTTGGGCTTAGACTGGAGTAACTGGTCTGAGGCCACGATCACATCTATGATAGAGTCTTGAGCATCATTGCTAGAGAGTACAATCGTGTCACCCTGCTGTCGAGCTTGGGTGACGTAGGGCTCCCAGAGCACTGCGATCGCCACATTCTGATCCGGATCATTCATCAGTTTCCAAGCGTCGGAGGCATCGGCCACCCGAATCTGCTCAAAGTCCGCCAGTGCAAATCCCTCAAACCGAATATCTAGAATCAGCGCCAGATACTCACTAGGGGTATCTCCCGCAAAGGCGATACTCAAGGTTTGTCCTTGGTCGCGCACTTGCTGAATCAATTGACCTAAGTCCTGCATAGACTTGAGATTGGGATACTTTTGAGTGTTTAAAACCACTGCATCCGCCCCAATGGTGCGGTCGATCATACCCACAATTTTGCCCTGGGGCTGCTGTTGCAAGAATTGATCCAGGGTCGTTACAAATAAGTCAGCCTTTCCCTGACTCAGACTTGCTGCCCGTTTTGCCTGATCAAACTCATCGACATATCGCAGGCCAATTCCAACTTCCGCCAGGGCTGCTTGGAAATCACTGTTACGGAAGGTGCTGTAGCCGCTAAAGGTATCTCCCAATAGAGTCAGCTGGGTTGAGATTTTGGGATTTGTCTTACCCGTTCCCGATTGGGATGAGTTCGGTTGACCAGAAATCGAGTTGGCAGAGGTTTTCCTGAAATGCCAAATACCGCCGCCAATTACCCCTGTAACGATCAGCAAGGTTAAAGCAAGGGCTGGAAAATTACTTTTTTTCATTTTCATTTAGGTTGTCATTCTAGGAACGCTTCATTTAATTTCAACAACAGTTTCGCCAAGGATCCTGAACATCAGAAAATTTTCCTGGAAATTTATCTAGACTTTTTGAGCCACAAACTTACTGTGATTGGCTATTCTGTTCTATAGCCAAAAGGGCTTCAATCTAGAAAGTTTCTAGGAAGTTTCAAGTTATTTCTTAACCGATTTACATCCCAGAAATTTCTGATTTGAGCAGCATTCTGCTGGAGGGGGTTGATACCCAGACCCTCAATTGCTCTGAGGTTCAACAGCTACAGCCGCCAGGTCTCAATCAGGAATAATGTATGATTTTATACTTAAATTAATTCTCGCAAGTTCCCCTGAAAATGATTGGAAACCCAGTCTTTACAAGGCTTCTGACTGATTAGACACCATCACAGCCTGTTTTTTGCGAAAAAAGAGCTAGAAATCTGTCAGGACAAGACTCATGAACTCATCCTGGAAATCGTGGCAAGAAATTCGGCGCCAAAGGTTATAGCCAACTACTTACGGGTAATACCCGGATTTCTCACCAGGGTCTTTGTAAAGAGCTTTGGTGAGTTTCGATAAAAAGCTATGGATTATTTTTTGGGCAATCTAAAGTGTTGTGCAATCTAAATTCTGGTCACCCAAAAGGAACAATCATGGCTTGAAATCTCAACCGACTGCTCACCGAAATTTTGACCGCAATTGTCTCGGGGGTAGTGACAGCAATAGTGACTGACAGGTTAACGAAAAAGGATCGTAAATGAACGTTCCAATCTCGGTTTCAACTATGCGCTAGCTTAAAAGGTTTTCATATTGCTGTTGAATTCTGTGTTAACTGCCGCACACTCAAAAAAAAGCTGGGAAGGAAAAATCACTGTTCTATAGCAGTCCTAAATCATTCGTAAATCCTATGAAACGGGGATCATTATCAAATAGGGATTGCAAGGCTCCAAAAAGCCTTTTGCATTTACAAATCATCTAGGATTGCTATATACCTTGGAATCTGCAAACAACTTGACAAACTAATCTCACTGGGATCTCCAGCTGTTGATGTTGGGGATCCCTATAACAACGCTCTCGCCCTTTCAGAATGCGCTGTACCCGTTAATACTTATGCTTATGCTCACATGCTTATGCTCACATGCTTATGCTCACA
>JAKSDM010001087.1 GCA_022360135.1 Pseudanabaenales cyanobacterium
CTTTAGATTTCCCGAAGTAGCCAACCACGTCAATTTCATTCTTATTGTAAATTTTGCGCTAGTCAGCGGCATCATTTATTCTTGGCGGCGACCTAGTTTAACCGATGAAGATTACTTTCAAATGATGCTGCCTGTTTTACGGTTTGCCCTGATCTTGGTCTATTTTTTGGCAGGTTTTCACAAATTGAACCAAGACTTTTTTCATCCCGATGTTTCCTGCGCAGGCGGGCTGCTGCTGTTTGGCTTCGTCCCGATATTGACGTCAACGGTTGTGGGTATTCCTTCGATATTGCTCTTGGTCGCCAGTTTGGCTATTTTTATTGGCCAGCTATGGGGCAATCCCCTGCGCTCTCTACCCAGAGGGTTACAGGCTGGCCTAATAGCAGTGACAACTGCGGTTGCGATCACTTTAGGCAGCCTTTTCATCACCATTCAGGGCCAGTTCCCATTAGCCATTAAAGCAGCGGTCATACTGCCTTTGGCGTGTATAGTCATTGTCTGGGAACTGCTAGGGGGGCTACTGCTGATCATGCCTAGGTTTCAAGCCCCAGTTCTGTTGTTTTCCTGGGCAATGCATGCTTCTCTGGCGCTGATTGGCTTTGCTGACTTTGGGACTTTAGCATTTGCATTCCTGTTCACCTTTATTCCGTCAACTCACCTCAAACTGATTCAAGCAAATCCCAACTTACAGGTAGACAAATATCAAATTCATCGAGTTTATGGATACTTTGCGATTTTACTCTTCGGTAGCATACTCGCTGGTATTCACTATCGGTATGGCCTTGATTTAGGTGATATCAGTTTTCTCAATGGCTTGCTACTCGATTTTGCAATGGTTATCATGGTATGGCCAATTTTGCAGCAGCTGTGTTCACCCAGCCGACTATCCTGGCAAGGGGTATCTGTCTGGACAAAACAAACTTCTAAATTTATTGGTGTCTTTATCTTACTCATGTTTGTATACGGTATGACACCCTATTTGGGACTGCGAACCGCCGGAAATTTTTCAATGTTTAGTAATCTACGCACTGAAGGACCAGTTTCTAATCATCTCCTTTTAGGAAATAATCCAATCAAGATTTGGGGCTATCAAGAAGATGTAGTAGAAGTCCTAGAAATTGACGATGAGGCAGCTAGATTGGGGCATAAATATAGACCTTTAAAAGGGTATAAATTACCCGTTATTGAATTTAGAAAGCTAATTTATAAGTGGACAAAAGCCAACTATACCGTTCCCCTTACGTTCATACATGACGGTGTTACATATTCAAGTCAGGATATTGCGAATGACCCTACCTGGCAGACTCCGCAACGAAACTGGGAAATGTATCTAATGGATTTTAGGATAATTCAGCCGCAGGGACCTAATCAATGTCGATGGTAATCAAGAAGAGAAAAAGTTCCGGTCATGAATTCTCAAACCCTTGAATTCTCAATTATCATCCCAACCTATAATCGCCCCGAGCAGCTGGAGCAATGCCTGCAAAGCGTTGCTCGGTTAGACTATCCC